>NZ_JAJTNB010000010.1 GCF_021300655.1 Helicobacter kayseriensis | reverse complement strand
AGAACAAGAACAAGAACAAGAACAAGAACAAGAACAAGAACAAGAACAAGAACAAGAACATATGGAGGAAGAGTGGCCAATTCCACAAGAGGGAGGGGTATTGGATTTGCGAGAGATTGAGAAAATCAAGGGCTTGCTCCAAGAAGAAAAAGTTCAACAACCCGATGGCTTAGATTTTTTACATCAGATTTTGCGGACCAAAAACTCAGAATCACTACGAGATGTTTTAGATGGGATGCAATTAACGATCAATATTTCTTTTCCAAAAAAGGATGAAAAATGAGTATTTTGATTTTGTCTGGTCCAAGCGGAAGTGGTAAAAGCACACTTTGTTCTGCCATTATGAAAAAAATTCCTAATGTCTATTTTTCAATCTCTTCAACAACTAGAAAACCAAGAGAGGGAGAAAAAAATGGGAGAGAATACCACTTTTTGTCTCAAGAAGAGTTTCTAAAAGACATTGAAGAGGGAAATTTTTTGGAGTGGGCGCAAGTTCATTCAAACTATTATGGAACTTCGCTTAAACCCGTAGAGGAAGCTATCGATGAGGGAAAAATTGTTGTGTTTGATGTGGATGTGCAAGGGCATCATAATATCAAAAAATATTATGGGAAGCTTGCAACCTCTGTGTTTGTAACAACTCCCAGCAAAAGTGTTTTGGCAGAGCGTCTAAAGGGGAGAAGAACAGATAATGAAGAAGTGATTGAAATGCGTTTGATGCATGCTTATAATGAAATGAAGCATATTGATGAGTTTGATTTTTTGATCGTTAATGATGAGATTCAAACTGCAACAGAAGCAATCTTATCAATTGTGCAAAGTCTTCGTTATGCTCAGCGTTTGGAAGATACTCAAAAGCTATTGAATGAATGGTTGGGGTAAAATAATAAGGGTATAATAAAAACATTTTTATATTGATTAGAAGGAGTGACCATGGCACCAAGTGCAACGCAAATTTTGGTTGTTTTGTTGATTGTGATTTTGCTTTTTGGGGCAAAGAAGATTCCTGAGCTTGCTAAAGGTATGGGAAGTGGGATCAAAAATTTTAAAAAAGCAATGAAAGAAGATGAAGATGAAGAGATTGCCACAAAAAATGTAGAAAACAAGGCTCAAGACAATATCCAAGCTACAACAAAAACTGAGGAAAAACAAGCTTAATGCTTTATTTAAAGGTCAAACGAGAGCTTGATGAGCTTTTGGGTTGTGATGTTGTTTTGGAGCGTCCAAAAAATAGGGAGTTTGGACACTTTGCTACTCCTATTGCCTTTATGCTTGCAAAGATTGAGAGAAAAAATCCAAAGGTGCTGAGTGAGGAGATCGCTGAAAAATTACGAACATCTCCTTTGTTTGAAAAGGTAGAAACGCTTAATGGCTACATTAATCTCACTCTTTCGCAACCTTTGCTTCTTTGGTCGATTTCTTCTGTTTTGGATGGGGATTTTCAAAAGGAGATTCTAAAAAAAAATCACTCAATTTTGCTTGAGTATGTGAGTGCCAATCCAACGGGTCCTCTTCATATTGGGCATGCAAGAGGTGCTATTTATGGCGATACTTTGCTAAGATTGGGGAAATTTTCAGGATATGAGATTCAGAGCGAATACTATATTAATGATGCTGGATCGCAAATCTCAATGCTTGGGCTTTCTATTTTGTTAGCTGGAAGAGAGATTTTAAATATTCCCGTAGAATATCCAGAGCAATACTATCGAGGAGAGTATATTTCTGAAATTGCACATAAGGCAATTGCGCAATTTGGCTCCTCTTATTTTGAGGAAGAAAATATTCCTCATTTGGCTGAGTTTGGTAAAGATTTGATGCTTAAAGAAATCAAAGAAAATCTCGCATCTGTGGGGATTGAGTTTGATTCTTATGTGAGTGAAAAATCTTTGTATGATCGATGGGAGAAAGTTTTAGAAAAACTTAGAAAACATCATGGAATCTATGAAAAAGAGGGGAAATTATGGCTCAAATCAACACACCACAAAGATGAAAAAGATCGTGTGATTGTCCGCGAAAGCGGAGAGCCGACATATTTAGCAGGAGATATTATCTACCATGAGGATAAATTTCTGCGCCCCTTTGATCACTATATCAATATTTGGGGAGCTGATCATCATGGCTATATTGCAAGAGTAAAGTCTGCGATTGAATTTTTAGGGTTTGATTCAAACAAGCTTGAAGTCTTGCTCTCGCAAATGGTTAAGCTTCTTAAAGATGGAATGCCTTATAAAATGAGCAAAAGAGCGGGAAATTTTATTTTGATGCAAGATGTGGTGGAGGAAATTGGAAGTGATGCCTTACGATTTGTGTTTCTTTCTAAAACGCCTGATGTTGGACTTGAATTTGAGATCAATGATCTACAAAAGCAAGACAGCTCAAATCCAATTTTTTATATTAATTATGCCAATGCTCGCATTCATACATTGATTGAAAAAAGTCAAAAAAGCCTTGAAGAAATTAAAAGTGTAGAAATCTCTCATTTAGATCATTCTCTTCAAAATCTTGCTTTCCTTGCCTCGCAAGTTAGTAGCGTAGCTGTAGGTGCATTTGAAGATCGCTCTCCTCTCAAGATGTGTGATTTTCTTAAAAACTTAGCTGCAGAATTACATGCTTTTTATAATGCCAATAAGGTTTTGGGGATGCCAAATCAAAATGAGGTTTTGAAAATTTTGTTGTCTGTCTCTATGAGTTTAGAGAAAGGAATGGAGCTCTTGGGAATCAAAGCAAAGAGAAAAATGTAGGTTGATTTGATGCTAGAGTTTTTTAAAAAATTTCTCCCCTATATTAAGGGGCATTATTTCTTTTTTGGGATTGCTATTGTGGGGGGAGTTGTCGCAGCCCTTTGCACGGCTGGAGTGACCTATCTTGTTAAACCCGTCTTGGATCAGATTTTTATCAACAAAGATGCTCAAATGTTGGCCATTTTGCCTTTTCTCCTTGTTTTGCTTTATTGTGGGAAGGCAATTGGAGCATATGTTCAAACTTTTTTTATGGGTTATATTGGTGAGAATATTGTCAAGCTCATTCGCAATAAAATGCTTGAAAAAATGCTTGAGCTTGATTTGAGCTTTTTTAACAAAAATCGCAATGGTGAGCTTCTAGCTAGAATCACAAATGATATTGGACTTGTGCGCAATGCAGTTTCATCTATTACGACAGATTTTGTTAGAGAGGGAATTACTGCGATTGCTTTGGTTGGAGTGGTTTGCTATCAAAGTCCAAAATTAGCCATTATCGGCCTTTTGATTATTCCTCTAGCTATTTTGCCACTCTCAATTATTGTCAAAAAGCTCAAAAAAATCTCACGCCAAGCTCAAGAAAAAAATGCCGACATCACATCAAGATTAAGTGAAGTGTTTAACAACATTGAAGTGATCAAAACAAGCAATGGAGAAGCTTTAGAAAACCAACGATTCCAAGAAGAGAATCAAGAGTTTTTTAGAATCAATATGAAAAACTTTTTTATCAATCATCTTGATACTCCAACAATGGAGATCTTGGGTGCTTTTGCGATAGGTGGTGTGATTTTTTTGGGAGGGCATAGTGTAATTAGTGGAGAGATGAGTGCTGGAGAGTTTTTTTCTTTTACAACAGCTCTTTTTATGGCTTATACCCCCATTAAGCGTTTGATTAACTGTGTAATAGGAATGCAAACAGCAATTGTTGCAAGTGATCGGATTCATGAGATTTTGGGACAGACATCAATGATTATTGATGGAAAAGATCCATTGGAAGAAAAAATTGAGAGCATTGTGTTTAAAGATGTCAATTTTGGATATGAAGAAGAGAATATCTTACATAATATTTCTTTGGAGATTTCTAAGAATGAGATTGTGGCATTTGTAGGGAAGAGTGGAAGTGGCAAGAGCTCACTAATCTCTCTTTTGATGAGGCTTTATGAGCCAAGAAGTGGAAAGATTCTTATCAATGCAAAAGATTATACAAAGTTTAAGATTTCAGATTTAAGGGAACATTTTGCGCTAGTTAATCAGCGCATTTTTATCTTCAATGATAGCATCGCAAGCAATGTGGCTTATGGTAGAGAGATTGATCGAGAGAGGGTTGTATGGGCGCTCAAGAAGGCTTTGATTTGGGATTTTGTAGAGACTTTACCTCAAGGGATTGATACAGAGCTTGATGAGTTTGGAACAAATCTAAGCGGAGGACAGCGCCAAAGAATCGCTATTGCTAGGGCCCTGTATCGAGATCCACAGGTATTAATTTTGGATGAGGCAACAAGTGCTTTAGATTCTAAGACAGAAGAAGCATTTCGTGAGATTATTGCCTCTATTGCAAAAGATAGAATCATTATCATTATCGCACATCGTCCAAGCACGATTGAGCTTGCACATAGGGTGTATCGATTGGAAGAGGGAAGAATTCAATAATGTTTCAGGCTTTTATCATCAATCTTTCTCAAGCAGAAGAAAGAAAAACATTGATGCAAAAACAAATTCAAAAATTTCAAGACATTGATTTTATTTTTTTTGATGCCATTTCTGTTGGAAGTAGGGAATTTTTATCTTATCGTCAAAAATGGGATTGTGATTTTTTAACTAAAATTTATCGGGGGAAAACTTTGACTGATGGAGAAAAAGCCTGCTTTGCATCTCATTATGCATTGTGGCAGAAGTGCATTGAGCTTAACCGACCAATTTTGATCCTTGAAGATGATGTTTTGTTTTTTGAGGACTTTGAAATAAAAGTCAAGGATTTGTTTTTGAATCCTCGGTGGCAATTTGTGAGATTAATGCCTCTTTTTAAAAAGAGATCTGTACATATTGAAGGTGATCTCTATCAAGTTTTGGAAGGAGTGTGTGGAACACAGGGATATTTTTTGACACCTCGGGCTGCTTTAGCTTTTGTTCAAAAGGCTAAATTGTGGTTTTGTCCAGTCGATAATTTTTTAGATAAAGCATATTGGCATGGCATAAGAACTTTTTTCTTCTCGCCACCAATTATTGCAGAGAATTCTGCTTTGCAATCTTGTATTGATTCTGTTGGGAAAAGAGAATTAAGAAAGGTGCAAAAAACTTTTTTTGGCTACAAAATCACAAAAGAGTGCTTAAATGCTTTGGAATGGATATGGAGGAAGTATGATGAATGGACAAAGAGTAACAAATGATTTTTTGAGTTATTGGATTTCTGCTTTAGTTTTTATTTTGTGTTTGGGAACAGCATATCGCCATATGAGCATGGTGGTTGAGGTATTGCTTGCGCTCTCTTTATGTGTTGCTTACTTTGCTTCATCAAAAGATCAAAAGCCTCTAGAAAAAAATGAAAAACTTTTTATTCTTGCTTTGATTTTATTTTTTTTAAGTGCTGTATTGTCTTATCTTGCTGGAAGTGGATGGGAGCTTAAAAGCGCTAGAAATCCATCCATGCCTTCCTTGACTGATCTAGACACTCCTTCTAAATACCTCTTGGGAGCCTTGGTTTTTTATCTGTTTATTAAGCTTGATTTTAGGATTTATTATAAAGCATTGTGTTATGGCATTGCTTTGGGGGGTATTGCTAATGGTTGTATTGGAATCTATCAGCGCTATATTTTGGGGGTAGGGAGGGTTTATGGATGGAGTGGAATCACTGAGATGGCAGATTCTTCAGCAATATTGGGAATCCTTTCTCTGCTTTTATTGATTTTTGCAGATTCTAAAAAAGAAAAAGTCTTGTATTTTGCAGCAATGTTTTTATCTTGTCTTGCCTCAGTTTTGACAGGAACAAGAGGGGCAATGCTTGGGATGATTTTGACATTTGCTTTTGTGGGTGGATTGTTGTGTTGGAAACATAGAAAAAAAATCAAGAGTTATTTGTGGGCTATTTGTATCTGTTTTTTAGGCCTATGCTCAATTGTTGGGCTAGGTGATGGGAAAAGTGACTTTTTGAGATTGGAAATAGCTCATGATGACTTGGAGCGTTATCATCAAGGAGAAATTGACAAAAATAGCATTGGTGCTCGATTTGAAATGTGGAAAGAGGCCGCGACGATGTTTCAGATGGCTCCATTTTTGGGATTAAGTACGGCTGAAATTTTGCAGAGAATGCCTGAGATTACAGAAAAAAGTCGGAGTATGATTAAGAGAGAGCAAACCTATCAAGAGGCAATTGGAACTAAACATAACCAGATTCTAAATCAAGCAGCAAAACGAGGAGCTGTGGGTGTATTGGTATTGTTGTTTGTTTGGTTTGCTTCAGTGAAGCTTTTTTTCTCTTCTTTTAGGAGGGGAGAGCTTTTTGCATTTGCTGGAATATGTATGATATTTTATTTTATCTTCCCTAATGCTTTGATTGGCGATCCATGGGAATCTAATGTGAGTTTCCCTTTGATGACACTTTTTATTTGTATTTTTTGGAAAATGATTCACGCAGGAAGGGGAAATGCAAACTAAAATCTCCGTCACTATTTTGGCAAAAAATGCTCAAAAAACACTTAGAGCATGCCTAGAGAGTGTAAAAGAATTTGATGAGGTGATTTTGCTTGATAATAAAAGCACGGATCAAACACAAGAAATTGCCAAAGAATTCAAGAATGTCAAAATTTATGAAAGTGAGTTTATTGGTTTTGGAGCACTAAAGAATCTAGCTATAAGTTATGCGACAAATGATTGGATATTTTCTCTTGATAGCGATGAGGTCATAGAAAGAGAGTTGCTTGATGAGCTTAAAGCACTCCGATTAGAGAAGGGAAAATATTATTCTTTTTTGCGAAAAAATCATTATGGAGATATGTGGATTAGGGGGTGTGGTTGGCATCCTGATTGGGTTAAGCGTCTTTTTTGCAAACAAGAGATAGTGTTTAAAAATGATCTTGTGCATGAGGGGCTTGAGATCCCAAAAATTTGTAAAGAAGTGCGTTTAAAAAGTGGAGGCATTAAGCATTATTCTTTTGAAAATATTGATGGATTGCTTGATAAGCTTCAACGCTACTCGACTTTGTGGGCTATGCAAAATGTTAAGAAAAAATCCTCTCCCTTTGGGGCATTGTTGAGGGGATTTTGGACTTTTATAAGAAATTTTCTTTTTAAGAGAGGATTTATTTATGGATATAGGGGATTTGTGATTAGTGTATGCAATGGATTGGGAGCTTTTTTTAAATATATGAAGCTTTATGAAAACACTCTTCAAAAACCCTCGCTTTCTTTGATTGTAACAACCTATAATCAAAAAGAGAGACTTGCGCTTGTATTAGATTCTATTTGTCTTCAGCAGGTTTTGCCCTTTGAGGTTTTGATTGCTGATGATGGAAGTAGAGAGGATACTAGAGAATTGGTGCGTCAATATCAGGAAAATTTTCCTATCCCACTAAGACACATTTGGCATCAAGATTGTGGGTATCGTTTGGCAAAGTCTAGAAATGAAGCAATCAAAAGTGCCCGTGGGACATATATTGTAGTGATTGATGGGGATATGATCTTGCATCCTAGTTTTGTGAAGGATCATCAAGATAGGGCAAGAAGAGGTTGTTTTGTCCAAGGTGGGCGTATTTTGCTCTCTCAAAAAGAGACACAAATCATTTTAGAAAAACAAAAATGCAGCTTGGCTTTTGCAAAAAAAACATTCAAAACAACACGCTCTCAAATTTTAAGTTCCATGTGTTTTTGGCCTTGCTTTAAGCAAAAGGATTTGAGCATTGATCGTTTTCTGCCTGTGAAGGGGTGCAATATGGCTTTTTTCAAGGAAGATGTGGAGTCTATCAATGGTTTCAATGAGGATTTTGTTGGCTGGGGAAGAGAGGATAGTGAATTTGTAGTGCGTTTTTTGAATGTTGGGGGAGAAATGAGAAAGCTAAGATTTGCAGGGATTGCCTATCATTTGTGGCATGAGGAAAATTCAAGAGCAATGCTTGAGGAAAATCATCAAATCTATCTTCAAAGTCTTAGAGAAAAAAAGACTTGGTGTTGCAATGGAATCAAAAAAATCGACAAAGAAATTTTCTAAGATAAAACTTGATTTTCCCACGGCTCTTTGCGTGATATTCTTGAAAGGCTTTTGCTTCCTCTTTTAGAAGATGTGGGATAAGTGGATCTTGGCTTAAAAGAGAGGGGGAGAGATTGAGTGTTTGAAGCATTTCTTTTGAGCGCGAGATATATGTAAGATAGTTTGGATTTTTGAGACTTATGTCATAAAGGATATAAAAAGGGATAGGAAAGGAATCCAAAAATTTGTGATGTTGATACCACAAAATAAGATCATGAAAGTTGTTGATGCGATCAAAAGCGACAGGGTGAGTTGAAACGATAGAATTGGAGTGTTGTCGATACAAATAGGGGGAACCTCTAAACAACACAAGATGATCAACAAAGGGTAGAAGCATAAAGATAAATATTTCATCTTCCATAATGCGTTGTGGAAGAAAAAGAAGATGGATATCTTTAACTAAAGAAGTCTTGATGCAATAGCTCCAAATTGTTCCGCCAATTTTGATGTTTTTAGTATTTAAAGAAACGATGTGAATATGTTTGAGCTGATAGTGTGGGCGAAATTTAGGCGATGAGTGAAATTTGATGATTGAATTATTTTTGATTAGGGAAGCTTGTGTTTTTTGAATGAGGGTATAAAAGTCTTGCAGATAATTGGGGTGTAAGATATCATCAGAATCAGCAAAGCAAAGATACTCTCCTTTTGCATGTTTTATCCCTGTGTTTCTAGCTTCGCTCACGCCAAGATTGGATTGGGTGAAAACTTTGATGCGTTGATCTTGCAGGGATTGAAGGATAGCTAAACTCTGATCTGTAGATCCATCATCAATGGCAATGAGTTCAAAATCCCCAAAAGACTGGCTAAGAATGCTTTGAAGAGTTTCTTGAAGATATATTTCTCGATTGTAGATGGGGAAAATAATGGAAAAAAATGGCTTATCGTGCTTCAAATCCACAATCCTCAATAGCTTCAATGATGGCTTCTTTTGTTGCTGGAGGGACAAAAGAAACAGTAAGAGATTTAGAATCTAAATCAAAATGGATGTCTTGCACTCCTTGCACTTCAGAAACAAAAGTTTGGATTTTTTGGGTGCAGTGTGAGCAATGCATTGATGGAACTTGTAGAGTTATTGTAATCATTTTTATCCTTTAAATAATCTAAGTCTTTGGGCATTGAAAACAACGCTAAGGCTACTAAGTGTCATCGCAAGTGAAGCAAACATGGGAGAAAGCAAAATACCATAACCAAGCAATGCTCCACAGGCAATAGGAATCATAAGGGTATTGTAGCCAAAGGCCCAGATGAGATTTTGTTTGATATTGGCTAGAGTTGCACGACTGAGCTTGATGCAGTAGGGGATATTCTCGAGATTGTTGTTGAGAATGATTAGGTTGGCACTAGCGATTGCCTCTTGACTTCCCTCACCAATGCTGACGCTAATATCTGCTTTGGAGAGGGCAAGCATATCATTGATCCCATCACCAATCATCATCGTAATTTTGGGAGAAGCATCTTGAATGGCTTTTAGTTTATCTTGTGGTAGTGCATTGGCAATAAAGTCTATTTCAAGATGTTGTGCAATCTTTTGGACATTGTGTTTTGAATCTCCGCTTAGGAGAATAGGAGAGATTCCTTGATGTTTTAGTTGGTAAATGCAGGATTTGGCTTCATCGCGAATATGCTCTGTTAAGATGAGATAGCCTAGGATTTTATCTTGTTGATTCTCTTCTGTGCCAATAAAAACAATGATACCTTCACCTTCTTGATTGGGGGGTGGATTGAAACTTTTGGCATTTCCTATCTTGTAGCGTTTTCCATCAATTTCTCCAGAGATTCCAAATCCTTCTTGGATGATGATATTTTGAGCTTTTAGATGCTTAATCCCTTGGGCCTGCAATAGAATGCTTTGAGCGATAATATGATGGCTTTGTGCTTCTAAGGAGGCGGCAATAGAGAGCAATTCTTTAGAGCTTAGAGATGAAAGAGTATTGATAGATTGGAGTTTGAGTTCTTTGTGTGTTAGTGTGCCTGTTTTGTCAAAAAAAATAGTTTGTGTTTTGCCGATGAGTTCTAAAATGCGTGCATCTTTGAAAAAGATCCCTTTTTGACTTGCAAGATTTGAGGCGATATTGAGAGCAAGCGGAGTTGCAAGCCCTAAGGCACATGGACAAGAGATCAGTAAGACACTGCAAAAGATTTGCAAAGCAAGGCCAAGATCTTCTTTGATAAAAAGCCATATTCCTCCAGATATTAGCGCAAGGATAATGACGCATGGGACAAAGTAGAGTGAAACTTGATCGGCAAATTTTGCAATAGGGGGCTTAGAAGTCAAGGCATTTTGCACTAAGTCTAAAATTTTCCAATAAGTGCTATTTTGAGCAATTTGAGTGGCTTGCATCAAAAAGGTTGTATTAAGATTGAGAGCTCCCGAATCTAAATGCTCTCCTTGCGTCCTGTGAATGGGAAGGCTTTCTCCATTGAGGCTTGATAGGTCAAGATTGGCAGAACCTTCTATCAAGATTCCTTCTGTGGGGATGGTGGTTTGAGGAGTAATTTTGAGGATGTCCCCAATTTGAATCTTTTCTATAGGAATGATTTGTTCTTGTTGATTTTGGATTTTGATCACAGAGGTTTCTTTGAGTGAGGCAAGCGAGAGGAGTGAACTTTGAATATTTTGTTTGGCTTTTTCTTCAATTGTTTTCCCAATCAAAATAAAAAGCAAAATCACACATACGCTTTCAAAATATAGGGAATGATGATCTTGAGTGATGAGAGCGACAAGACTATAAATAAACGCACTTCCGCTTCCTAGCGCCACAAGAGTATCCATTGTTGGATGAAAAGACAAAAGAGTTTTAAATCCCCTGAGGTAAAAATCCCTTCCCATATGCATAACAACCAGAGTGCAAAAAAGCTGTAAAAAGGCATTGAGCGATGGGGTGATGGGAACAAAAGAGGGAAAAATCATGGGAAGCATTGCAAGATATAGTGTGATGGAGGTAAAAATGAGCGCAAAGATCACACGTTTTTTGGGAGTGAGAAAGCGAGAATCTAATCTTTGAATCACGCTTTGTTTTTGGGGTATATAGCCAAGCTTTGTGATAAAAGAAAAAATATCCTGCAAAGAAATGATTTCCTCATCAAACTCAATGACCGCACGATGATTGAGAAGATCAACATGGATTGATTGAATCCCTTTTTTGCGTTTGAGTGCTGATTGGATGCTTGATGAGCAAGCGCTGCAACTCATTCCTTGAATATTAAAGACCTCTTTCATTTTCGCTCTTTGATGGCAACACTAATAGTTAGGGCGATTTCGTTTTGAAGATTTGGATTGTTTTGTTTGAGTTTTTCTTGGAGCGATGTAATTTCTTTAATCTCAAGGCTTGGGGAAAGGGCAAATTCTTTGATGATTTCAAGCCAAAGTGTTTGATCACAAGATTGTGCATTTAAAAAAAGTTTTTCAAAGTCTTCTAGGGCTTGTTTTGTGTATTTTGAGCCTTTTTTGATTCTTGCAAGAATGCTTTGGGGGGTTGGAGGAGAGATTTGCTTTTTTGTTGGTGGTTTTAGGAATGTCCCCAAAATAAGAGTGGGGATATAGAGCAAAAAAGCAAGCAAATAAAAAAAGAAAATAAAATTATTTTGCATTTTTAATTCTTTGATAGAAAACATTGGTTGCTTCAATAAAACCTTCAACACTTCCACAATCATAGCGTTTGCCTTGAAACTGATAGGCAATCACTTTCCCTTGAAGGGCTAAGGTTTGCAGTGCATCAGTGATTTGTATTTCCCCTTTTTTTCCTGCAGGAGTGGTTCTAAGTATGTCAAAGATTTCAGGAATCAAGATATAGCGTCCTATGATGGCTAGATTGCTCGGGGCTTCTTCTTGGCTAGGTTTTTCAATCATAGAATGCACTTTAAAAATACCTTGTTCTATTTCTTCTCCTTGGATGATTCCATATTTATCAACTTGTGAGGGATCTACTTCTTCGATTGCAACAATTGCGCAATGGTATTTGGCATACAAATTACACATTTGGGCTAAAACCCCTCGGCCTTTTTCATTTAAGCATAAATCATCAGCCAAAATCACTCCAAAAGGCTCATCCCCAATCAGCGTCTCCCCTGTTAAAATTGCGTGCCCTAGACCCTTCATTTCATTTTGTCGTGTGTAGGAAAATGAACAGCTATGCATAATTTTCCTAATCCCTTCAAGATAGTGTTCTTTATCTGTTCCTTGAATTTCTCGCTCTAATTCATAGCTAATATCAAAATGATCTTCAATGCTTCTTTTGTTTCTGCCCGTGATGATGGCAATTTGCGTGCATCCTGATTCAAATGCTTCTTCTACTCCATATTGAATGAGGGGTTTATTGACGATGGGAAGCATTTCTTTTGGCATTGCTTTTGTTGCAGGAAGGAATCTTGTCCCATATCCAGCAGCTGGGAAGAGGCATTTTCGAATCATTTTTTCTCCTTTTTGGGTTGTGAATTGACTAAGGTTTGAGAGAGAAGTTTATCAAGATTAATCGAGTTTCCTAGAAGTTCTTGATAGATAATATAGTTTGCCAAAACAAGAGGGCCATAATTTTTGGATTCTTCATAGGGAATGAGCTCAAGGCTAAGCCATGGTTCATAGGCTCTATTTTGAATAAAGAGAGTGTTTTTTTTGAGTGTTCTGCGCCAAAAACCAGGACCACCATTGTAGGCATAGGCCACAAAAAGGGGATGTTTAAACTCATCTTCGAGCTCTTTGAGATAATATCTTCCAAACTCAAGGGCAACTTGGGGTTTGAATAAGTCGCTTAGATTCATATCTTTTTTGCCCAAGGATTTAGCAATAGGATCAAGATTGAAGGGCATAATTTGCATCATTCCCAGGGCATAGGAGGTAGAAACAAGAGCAGGGATTAGATTGCTTTCTTGGCGAGCGATGGCAAAAGTTAGGGCTTTTTGATGATCATTTTCCCAAGTAAGAGAGTCTGCATAAGGCATAAGAAAATAGTTGTTTTGGAAGCCTTTGATCCGCGTGAGCATAACTGCCATATGGGGTTGTGAATCTAAATAAGCAAGTTGTTTGTGAATGGTATTTTGAAAATCATCTCTAGAAGGAATTTTAATCAAAGAGCTTCTAAGTGTCTGCCACGCAAATGGATCTGTAATATCAAACTGGGCTTGGCCTTGATTGAGATTGGGAAGATGTGAGATGACATTGTAGTTGGGTTTTGTATTGAGTTTTTGAATCGCAAAGATATTATAAAGGCTGAGCGTATTGCTGTCTGCCAAGCGTTCCAAAAAAGAAGAATCTTGGGAAGTAAGATAGAGCCAAAAAAGTGCTTTATCTCTAATGAGTGGAGATTTGGCACTTTGAAGAGCGAGGTTAAAATATTCTTTTGCTTTTTGGGGATGTTGATATTGGAGTTGCACAACGCCAAGAAGCAAGAGAATTTTTTCATCAGCTTGTGTGATTTTTGCCTCAAGAATGGATTGCTTGAATTTGGAGAAGCGTTCAGAAAGAAGAATGTATTGAAGCATTTTGTTGAAGTTTGGATAGTTTTGATCGGCCAAAGTTTGAATGAGTTGGGGAGGGATTTTGTGATCAAAGATGGAGAGTCTTTGCTCTAAATTGAGACCATAAAAGATCTCGCTGACAACTTGCGCATTTTGGCTTTTGAGAATTAAATCAAGGGGATCTTTAGAGAGAAGTAACTGAATTTCTTGAGCTAGAATAGGGTAGTTGGGGGTTAGTTTTTGGATGAGACTTTGTGCCTCTTGAGAAGAGATGGAGGGGATATTTGAGAGTTTTAGGCCAAAAGAAATGCATTCTGCATCTTCATTTTTAAGGGTATTAAAGGGGAGTTTTTTGCATCTGACATCTTTGGGGAGTTCGTGAATATAACCTTTTTGAGCGACTAGTTTTTCAATTTTGTCATTTTTGCGATAGACAAGATTGTATGCTTCAATAGCTTCTTGGAGGGAGGTTTGGGGCATTTGTAGAAATTGCCAAATATAAAAATCACGAGCGATTCCAGATGGTTTGGATTTCAAAAAATCCAAAGTAACTTTGTCTTTGGTATGGGCACATAGGCAAATTAAAAGAAATAAAAAGATTTTTTTCATTCATTATCCTTGGAGGGTTTGCAAAATGAGACGGATCAAAAAAAGATCAAGGAACTTTAAACCTATAAGTACAATCAGTGGAGCAAAATCAATGCCATTGTAGATGGTGGGGATATATTTGCGAATCTTAAAATAAGCAGGTCGTGTTAGCCGATCAAGGGTTTGCATAATAGGATGATGATGAAATGGGGGTGCAATCAGTAAAATCAGGGAATGAATGATGATAATCCAGATGTAGGCATTAATCAAGATGCTTATAATTTGAAAAATAGCATCAAGAAGGGTTGTTAAAACCATGAGAAACCTTGCTATAGAGATAAAGAAAGATTTTACTCAATTTTGTCTAATCCAAGCTATAGCGATGGCTAAATTTTGGTCGTGAGTGATGCTGATTGCAAGTTCTTTGAGATGGAAAGCTTGCATTTTGTGAGGCAGAAGTGTTGCTTGTGGTTTTCCTTTAGAATCTTTTGAGAGCAAAATGTCTAAAAATAATAAATCTTCTCCAATTCCTGTTCCAATCGCTTTTGAAATCGCTTCTTTGGCAGCCCAAAAGCCCGCAATACGTTGATAATTTAGTTCCTGTGTATCTTTTAAGCAGAGCTGAATCTCTTGTTGAGATAGGAAGCGAGAGAGAAACTTTGACCCAAAGCGATCGCAAACCTTCTGTATGCGATCAATGCTGATGATATCAATTCCAATCACTGAATAACGAACTCTGTGAAAAAAATACTTTTGATATAGCCATCTAGCATAAATGCATTTAGCTCTTGTGTGATTTCTTCTTTGAGTTTATCTTTTCCTTTGGGAGTAGAAATCTCTTCAAAAGTTTTAGATGAGAGAGTTCTAATGATTGTGTCTTTGATCAGTGGAAGTTTGGCTGTGATTTCTTTTTGGAGTTCTGGCGAACTCATCTCAAGAGAAATAGAGGCTTTTGCATATCTTCTTCCATTTTGTCCCATGAGATTAACGACAAATGATTCAGGAATTGCAAATATTGGTCCTGGTCTTGCATAATCTGATCGTTCTTCAACCTTGGGTCGCTCTTTTTGTGCTTTTTGAGCTGGGGCTTGTTCTGTTTCTTTTTCTCCCCCCAAAAGAAGGATAACCACAACAACAATAGCAACAATCAAAACAACCAAAAAGCCAATAATTGCAATTAGTAATCCCTTATTCCCCTTTTTTTCTGTGCTTACTTCCTCTGACATCATCCTTCCTTTAATGTATAATAGCTTAATGAGCTTTTACCAAATTTTTTTTGCTTGATTATACAGAAATTCCCTAGATTTTCTGGCATTTCATAGGTGCTTAAATGCTCGAAAATCACAAGGTGAATGAGGGGTTGATGAAGCATTTTGACAAGCTGAAAACATTTTTGATAAATATCTTGCATATTTTCTCGGATACAAAAAGGAGGATCAAGATAAAGAATGCAAGGAATCTTTATCTGAGAGAAAAGCTTTGGTAGGAAGATGAAAGTATCATTTAAGAAAGCATATGCTTTGATATTTGGAAGCTTTGCAAGATTGTGCTGAAGTGTAGAAAAACTTTGAGGATTGTGTTCGATGAAATATGCCTCCCTTGCTCCACGGCTTAGTGCCTCAATTCCAACAGATCCACTCCCTCCAAATCCCTCTAAAAATGCATAGTGAGCAATATCGTTTTGGAGTGTGTTAAAAAGAGATTCTTTTAAAATCGCCTTTGTTGGTCTTGTGAGGTGCGAGTCGAGCATTTCAAGCTTGAGCCCTTTAAATTTACCTCCAATGACTTTGAGATGAGGCATTATCGATACTTTTTAAGAATCTGCAAAAAGCGATCTGCAAATTCCATTAAAAGAGATTGGATTTCATTTTTGAGTTCATCATCTTGAACTTGGGGAAACTGAAGGTTTTGGTGAAAGGCTTGAAGATTCTGAAGAAGTGTTTCTGGAACAAAGGGAAGTGTTTTGTTTTCAAAGGAAAGAAAATAAATAGGTTTTTTTGCAACGCGAAGATGATCGCTAATAATGAAATCACAATCATTGATATCGCATAAATATTCTGAAAGATAGTGGTGTAGGCTATCTTGCAAAAGCAGTGATTTGCACTCAAGGGCAATGCGCATTTTTTCTCCTTTGATAAAAGCAAATTTTACACAATATTTAATGGATCTATATCGATCTCACATTCCTTGGGTAAAGAATGAAGGGCTAGAAGGAGAGGTTTTGGGTGATTGGATCGTAATAAAATCATATAGCGGTATTTTGAATTGATTTTTTCAATTCTTGCTTTTCCTCCGCCAACAACTTGAATATGGGGGAAGTTTTTTAGAATCTCAAGTGTTTGTAGCATTTGATTTTGGGCTTTTTGGGCATTGGTGTGAGAAAAAGTGATGGTCGCAAGTCGCATAAAAGGGGGATAAAGATCTTGACGAAAATAAAGCTCATCTTCTAAAAATTTTTCATAATCTTGAAAGTCAAAAAAGCTTGGGTTGAGTGTTTGGATAAGGGTGATTCCATCATTTTTGCGTCCAACTCTTCCTTTGATCTGAAAAAAGAGCGACATTGCTTTTTCTCTTGATCTAAAATCTCCGAAGTGTAAAATTTCATCAATCCCCAAGATGATAGCCAAACCAATGTTGTGGTAATCATGGCCTTTGCTTAGCATTTGTGTCCCAACAAGAATATCGATTTTTTCTTGTGCGAAGTCTTGCAAAATTTTTTCTAGCTTAGCTTGTGTTTGAATATGATCGCGATCAAAGATGGCTAATTTAGAGTGAGGAAAGTGATCCTGCAATTCTTCTGCAACTTGGACTGTCCCAATGCGATGAGATTGAAAATGGGGAGATTGGCAATTTGGGCATACAGAAGGAATCTGCTGAGAAAATCCACAATAATGACAAAGCATCATATTTTTATTACGATGCAAACTCATTGAAATACTACAAAATGGGCATTTAACTCCTTCTCCACACGAGAGACAAAGAAGGTATTTAAAGTTTGCGCGCGTAGGAAGGAAAATAATCACTTGTTTTTTTTGAAGTAGAGTTGTGTGAATGTGTTCTAAGATTGTTGCAGAAAGCTCTGTTTTTTGTTTGAGAAAGATGAGGTGATTATGAGAGGGGAAATGTTTTTTGAGCTTAAAGATTGATTGCAGAGGGAGGGTAAGAAAATAAGAAGTAGCACTTGGTGTTGCAGATCCAAGCAAGATACGGATATTTTGTTTTTTTCCTAAGTAGATTGCCAAATCTCTTGCATTGTATCGTGGAGAGCTTTGTGCCTTGTAAGCATCATCGTGTTCTTCATCCACAATGATAATTCCTAGATGGGGAATAGGGAGAAATAGGGCGCTTCTTGCTCCCAAAATAAGACGCACTTCTTGAGATTCTATTTTGGCAAGTATTTCTTGTTTCTTTTTTTGACTCATTTTGGAATGCCAGATTCCAACACAAGATCCAAAAACACGCTCAAGGCGTTGTTGCATTTGAGGGGTAAGAGAGATTTCGGGCATCAAAAGCAAGGCAGATTGTTTGTTCTGGAGAGTTTGAATAATCAGTTGGATATAAACTTCACTTTTTCCGCTCCCTGTTTCTCCAAACAATAGAGATAGGGGATGTTTGGAGAGAAAGTTTAATGCTTGCTTTTGATGAGAAGAGAGTGTCAGTGGATTTGAAAAAGATAGGGCTTGAGGATGTGGAGCTATAGGTGAGGGAGTTGGAACAAAGAGGTTGAGGGATTTTCCCAAAGATGTGCAGTAATATTGGGCAATAAAATGCGCTAACAAAATCTGATGGGGAAGAAGAAAAAGATTGAGAGATTGTGCTTCTTTGCATGAAAAATTTGGCTTTTCGCACTCTTCCCATACCACACCTTTTTGATCGTGATTTTTGAGTTTGATATGGACAATCTCTCCTTTTTGAAGAGACATTTGTGATGAATAGACTAAAAGAGGAGAGTGACTAAGGGGAGCGATAAGATAATATTTCAAAGATTTTCAAGCTTGGAGCAGAGTTTTTCTATCTCTTGTTGGAGCTTTTGGGATTCTTCTTTGAGATTTTTATTTTGTCCTTGGAGCTGACTTGCTTTTTCTGTTTGAGAAATACAAAATGAAAGCAATTCTTCAAGACTTACATAGTCTTTTTTTGTAAAAAACCCCTTTAGTGTATCCTGAGTGATTTGGGACATAGAATTCAGTGTAAGATTAAAAACTCTTACCCCATCTTTGGATTTAATTGTTGCTTGAAGCTTATTGGTTGTCATTAAGTGCTCGCTCCATTCTGCTGAAAAGAGCTTCGAGTTTTTGCTCTCCACTAGACTGATTTGCCAACATTTCAGAGATTTCTTGCTCTTTTTGCAAAATAGAAAGTTCAAGTTCTTGGTTTTTGTCTTTTAGAAGCTTGATTTCTTCTCTTTGAGAATCAATCTTCTGACAAAGTTCATCAATTTTTTCGATTAATTTTCCTAATGCTGACATTCTTTGAATCCTTATGAGTAATGGCCTACTTTAGGAATGGATTTTACCACATACAAAAATTATCTTGTAGAATTTTGAAACTTTAAATTTTGAAGGCGTTGGTAATGAAAAAAACTTTTGAATTAGTCTCTCAATATTCTCCATCTGGAGATCAACCGCAAGCTATTGAAAAGCTTTGCTCATCTATTTTGCAGGGCAATCGTTATCAGACGCTAGTTGGGGTTACAGGGAGCGGAAAAACTTATACGATGGCCAATGTTATTGCTAGATTAAATATGCCAACACTTATTATGACGCATAATAAAACCCTTGCAGCACAGCTTTATAGTGAGTTTAAGGGTTTTTTTCCGCACAATCATGTGGAATATTTTATTTCTCACTTTGATTATTATCAGCCTGAAGCGTATATTCCAAGACGAGATTTATTTATCGAAAAGGATAGCTCAATCAATGAAGACTTGGAGCGTTTGAGACTTTCTGCAACAACCTCTCTCCTTGCATATGATGATGTGATTGTTGTTGCTTCGGTTTCTGCAAATTATGGGCTTGGTAATCCTAGTGAGTATTTGGAAATGATTGAAAAGCTAGAAGTTGGTAGGAGTTATGGGCAAAAACAGCTTTTGCATAAGTTGATTGAGATGGGCTATAGTCGCAATGATTCTGTATTTGAGAGGGCAAACTTTAGAGTTAATGGCGAGGTGATTGATATTTTCCCTGCATACAATGAGAGTGAGTATATAAGGATTGAATTTTTTGGAGATGAGATTGAACAAATCTGTGTGATGGAGGCACTAAGCAATGTTTTGGTTAAAAAGCTCCCCTCTTATGTTTTATATGCAGCCAATCAGTTTATCGTGGGTGCCAATCGGCTTTCTTTGGCAATTAAAAATATTGAAGAAGAACTAGATGGGCGCTTGAGAGAATTTGAGACGCAGGGGAAGATGATCGAGCACTCGCGTTTAAAAAGTCGTACAGAATTTGATTTAGAGATGATTGCTCAAAGTGGAATCTGTAAGGGGATTGAAAACTATGCACGTCATTTGACAGGAAAACAAGAAGGAGAGACACCTTATTCTCTGCTTGATTATTTTGAGCAAAAGCAAAAACCTTATTTGGTGATTGTGGATGAATCACATGTTAGTCTTCCTCAGTTTGGAGGAATGTATGCAGGAGATCGAAGTCGAAAGGAGGTTTTGGTGGAATATGGATTCCGTCTTCCTAGTGCCTTGGATAATCGTCCGCTTAAATTTGATGAATTTATTATTAAGCCACCTCATTTTTTGTTTGTTTCAGCAACCCCTGCTCACAAGGAGCTTGAATTGAGTGGAGAGTGTGTCGCAGAACAAATCATTCGTCCAACAGGATTGCTTGATCCTCTTTATGAAATTAGAGAGAGTCAAAATCAGGTTCTTGACTTTTTAGAAGAAATGAAAGCAGTGATTGCAAGGGGAGAAAGGGTGCTTATTACGGTTTTAACCAAAAAAATGGCAGAAGAGTTGAGCAAATACTATATAGATTGCGGCATTAGAGTGGCATATATGCATAGCGAAATTGATGCAATCGAAAGAAATCACTTGATACGCTCTTTGCGTCTAGGTGAATTTGATGTTTTAATTGGAATCAATCTCTTAAGGGAGGGGCTTGATTTGCCAGAAGTGAGCTTGGTAGCTATTATGGATGCAGACAAAGAAGGATTTTTAAGAAGTGAGACAAGTCTTATCCAGACAATGGGGCGTGCAGCAAGAAATCTCAATGGAAAAGTCATTCTCTATGCGCAAAAGATGACAGAATCGATCAAAAAGGCATGTCAAGTAACAGATTATCGACGTCAAAAACAGATGGAGTTTAATCTTGCTAATGGAATCACGCCAAGGAGCGTTAAGCGAGAGGTGGAGGAAGAGCTCAAACTTGAAAGTAGTGCCAATGTTTATGCCAAGAAATCCAAGATTCCAAAGGCTGAAAGAGAATCGATGATCAAAGAACTAAAGGCTAAAATGCTTGAGGCAAGCAAAAAACTAGAATTTGAAGAGGCTGCAAGGTTGAGAGATGAGATTGCAAGAATTCGCAATTTGTGAGAAAGTTAAGAAAGATAAAAAGAATATATTTTTCTTAGCTTTAGCTAAAAACACGATCAATAAACTAAGCTTTTTTGATTACAATCTTTGAATATAAAATAATTGGGTTTTTAAGGTTTGCTATGAGTCGACTTATCTTTTATGTGATTGCGTGTGCGCTGACTTTTTTTATTTTTATTTCTCACAAGAGTTACAATCCTCCATTTTTTGTCCAAGACCTAGATGTGCGCCCATCAGAAGTTCCTGTTTTTATCAAAAATAATCTTCCCATTATCAAACAAGCTCCCTCTGTGCATTCTGCCAGTATTGCTCGCTTGTCTAGTGGAAAATTGATTGCTCTGTGGTTTGCTGGTAGCGGGGAGGGTAGGCCAGATGTTGAAATTTATGGAAGCATTTATAATATTTCAAGCAATATTTGGGAGGAGCCCAAAAGCTATCTTGATCGCAAGCGTCTCATAAAAGATTCCCATCAATTTATTAAGAAATTAGGCAATCCTGTTATCTATCAATCTGCCAATGGAGATCTGCATTTGTTTGTGGTGGGAGTTAGTTTTGGAGGATGGGCTACAAGCAAAATTTATCACTATATCTCTAAAGATGAGGCGAAATCTTTTGCATATCAAGGAGTTTTGAGATTGGGGCCATTGATGAATATTAGTCATTTGGTTCGATCAAGTCCAGTTGGTTTGGAAGATGGGGGATTTTATCTTCCTATCTATCATGAACTTGCTGATAAATATCCACTCATAGTAAGGTTTGATCAAAATGGAAAAATGCTTTATTCGCAAAAAATAACCGCTCACAATGGTCAACTTCAACCCTCAATTGTAGCCTTAGATTCTAAGAGATGCTTAGCTGTATTGAGAAATTATAGAGAGAAAGAGATGTATATGCAAAACTGTGAAGATGGGGGAATGAAGTGGGATAAACCTATAACAAGCAATGTGTTAAATGAATCAAATTCTATTGCTCTTTTTAAATTGGGTCAGAAGATTTTTTTGCTCCATAATACGCGTGAAAAATCAGAGCACGAATCGCGTGGCACGCTTGTCTTATCTTATCTAGATGAGGGGCGTTGGGAAAAGGTGACAATTTTGGATGTCGCTCAAGGAAAGAGAGAGGGGATAAAAAGTGTTGAAGTGTCTTATCCTAATGTGTTTGTAAGTGGTGATATGGTTGATATTGTTTATACCAATAATCGCACCGCTATATCACACATACGGCTCAATCAAAAATGGATTTTTGAGCAAATGAAGGAAGGAAAGAAATGAATTTTTGGTCTTTTGTTTATACTCTTGCAATCTGCAGTTCTTGCATTTTCTTCTTGCGTTTTTATAGTTTGCAAAGCAAAATCTTGTTTTTTATATTTGGTGCTGTAGTGATTAATCTTCCTATGGTTTATGGCTTGAGTTTAGTGGATTGGGTAGATAGTTGTTTGGGGCAACCAAGTTTGTTTTTGTTTTTTTTGAGTTTAAGTGCATGTTTTTTGATTTTTTACGCTCCTCGTGAGGAAATACTGCCTGTGCGCTCTAAAGTTTTTATTGTTGTTTTTGGATTTGTTGTTTTTGCAGGAAATTTAAATCTTTTGTGGGGATTTGATTTGTTTGCATTAAATTTTGATGTGCAAATTGCTGTGGTTTTGGGGATTTTATTGTTTGCCTTATCGATAGATTTATTTTTAGGAATCTTGTATTTATTGTGTTTGGTTGTATTTGCATTTGGTCTGAAAGAAAATGTTTTTCTTTATTTGATTGATGTGAGTGTTTGGCTGTATGCATTGATTTGGTTGATTGCAGAAGGATTTTTACAAAAGAGGAAGCATTGATTGCGAGAGATTAAAATTTTAGATGTGCGTAGCCCAAGAGAATATAGGCAGGCTCATATCCCCCAAGCATTGAATTTTCCTGTATTGAGTGATCAAGAATATGAGGAAATTGGGACAATTTATCGTTATAACTCGTTTGAGGCAAAGATGCGCGGGAGTGCTTATATCTGTAAAAATATTGCAGCCTTTTTGGAGCAAACTAGTGTATTTCATCCAAGTCATAAATTAATTTTATATTGTGCAAGGGGGGGTCAAAGAAGCAAGAGCTTGTGGAGTATTTTACGTGAAATTGGCTTTGATTGTGAGCGATTAGAGGGAGGATATAAGCGATATCGCCAAGAGGTTTTGAAAAATCTGTCTATTTTTCCAAGTCAGACATTTTTTACTTTATATGGTATGACAGGAAGCGGAAAAAGCGATTTGATCAAGATGGCCCACGCATGGAGTATTGATCTTGAAAGGATGAGTGGACATTATGGATCAAGCTTTGGTCACCAGGCAAATAATTTTACAGGGCAACCTAGTCGTGCGATGTTTGAGAATTTGCTTGAATATGAGTTGCGATCCAAAATGGGCATTGTTCTTGTTGAGGGAGAGTCTAAAAAGATTGGGGATATTGTTATACCTAATTCAGTGTTTGATGCTATCCATTGTGGTAAAAAAATCTTGATACAAACTTGCATTGAAGAGAGGGTAAAACGCATTGTTAAAATGTATGCTCATATTTCTTATGAGAATTTTATAGGGTGCATGCAAAAAATTAAGCCCTATCTTCAAAGACAATTTTATAATGATGTGCTTTCTTCGTGGGATCATGGAGATAAAGAGCGGATCGCTTTTATTTTGCTTGAAAAATATTATGATCGTGTCTATCGAAAAAATCAATGTGATATTGTGATCAATGCTGAAAATCTTGATTTGGCGTATCAAGAACTTTGTTTGCTGAAAGAAGAGATGAGTATATAAAATAGAGATTTCAAAAAGAGAAGCTGATCTTATAAACCCCCAAATCTTAAAAGTGCAGATCCCCATGTCAATCCTCCACCAAATGCATCTAGCAGAAGTAAATCCCCTTTTTGAAGTTTCTGTGCTTCATAAACAGAGTTGATCGCCATAGGAATTGAAGCTGCTGAAGTGTTGCCAAATTGATCAACTGTAACAACAATCTGATCTTGATGAAAATCAAGCATTTCTCCAACAGCTGAAATAATTCGTAGATTGGCTTGATGGGGAATAAAAAATTTAATATCTTCAGGCTGCATAGAGTTTGCTTTGAGAATGTAATCCACATCATTGGCAAGAGTTTTAACAGCAAGTTTGAAGGTTTCATTGCCTTTCATTTGGATAAATTGAAGATTAGAATCGATAACATGTTGATTTGCAGGATTTCGACTCCCACAACCTGGAGTAACAAGAAAATCACTATATTGTCCATTTGCGCTAATATGAACATCTACAATAGCCTCATTTTGGTCGGAAGTGGCGCTAATCACTGATGCGCCAGCACCATCTCCAAAAAGAACGCAGGTGCTACGATCATTGAAATCTAGCAATGAACTGATTTTTTCTGCACCAATAATCAGTATATTTTCATACATTCCTGCTTGGATATATGCTTTTGCTAAAGAAAGAAGATAAATAAATCCCGTGCAAGCTGTCGTGATGTCAAATGCAGGCTTATTGTGAATGCCTAAATTGTGCGAAGCGATACAAGCAGTTGAGGGCATCCCAAGAAAGTCAGGACTCAAAGTCGCAACAATTACCAAATCAATATCACTTGGTCGAAGTCCTGCTCTTTGGATAGCTAGTTCTCCGGCATAGGTGGCCAAATCACTTGTGGCTTGAGTTTTGTCAGCAAAGTAGCGTGTTTTGATTCCTGTGCGTTTGGTAATCCACTCATTGCTTGTATCGACTATTTTTTCTAAATCAAAGTTTGTGATGCATTGCTTAGGAATATAGGAAGCAATGGAGCGCATTGAAGCATAAATCATAAACTAATCCTTTTTGAGCGCTTGTTGGATTTTTGTACAAATATCTCCATTGATGGCGTGAATTGCCTGATAGATTGCGCACTCTATTGCTCGCGCATTGCTACTACCATGACTAATGATTACGGGCTTATTGACACCTAATAAGGGGGCTCCACCATATTCAGAATGATCAATTCTACTCTTAAGTGTTTGGAAAGATTTTCTCATTAGAAGAGCGCCTATTTTTGTCCAAAGAGTTTTTTGGATTTCCTGTTTGAGAATCTTAGTGATTGTTTGTGCCACTCCCTCGCTTGCTTTAAGAACGAGGTTTCCACTAAAGCCATCGCATACAACTACATCTACACTGCCATCAAAAATATTTTTTCCCTCAACATTGCCAATAAAGAAAGGGTACTTCTTTAGAAGCGCGAAAGTTTCTTTTGTCAGGTCATTTCCCTTTGTTTCTTCTTCCCCATTTGAAAGAAGTCCAATTTTGGGATGGGCAACATTCATTACATTTTTGCAATACTCATATCCCATCAATGCAAAATCCAATAAATATTCAGGTTTGCAATCTGTATTGGCTCCAGCATCCAAGATTAGGCTATATGTATTTTTGCTTGTAGGCATTGTTGTGCAGATAGCTGGGCGAGAAACTCCTGATATCCGACCAAGTCTAAGTGTTGCAAGACTCATTGTAGCTCCACTGTGTCCAGCTGAAACAATAGCATCAGCATTGTCTTGACGCAAAATTTCTATTCCCATAAAGATTGAGCTATCTTGTCTTTTTATTGCACTTGAGGCTTGTTCTTCCATTCTGATGTAATCTTTGGAATGAATGATTTGGATTCTGGATTTGAATTTGGAGGGGATGAGAGGGGTAATCTGATCCTGATCTCCAACAACTAAAGCAAAAAAATCTTGTTTTTGAAGAGCTTGAAGTGTCCCTTGAATGATGGGATTTACTCCATAATCACCCCCCATAGCATCAATAACGATTTTCATCGTTGTTAATATTTGCCTGAAAATTTATTAATTGTGTGAGGAAGTTTCCAATTCCCATCTTTATCTTTTACAGGTGTAGCTAAACTAATTTTGTAATGAGTTCTTCTTTTTGCTGCTCGCGTTTTGCTCACTCTTCTCTTTGGAACTGCCATGGATTAGTCTCCTTCTTTGATATGATATTGCATTTGAATTGAATCAATTTCGCTTTGCAAAATGTATTCAAAGTCAATAAAGCCTTCAAAAAATTCAATGACATCAAAATCATCGCTCTTATTTTGGCTTTGTTTGTCCCAAATTCCGTTTGAGGCAAACAAAACCAAATTTTCATTAATTTGTTCTTGATACTCTTCTCCACTTCGATCGCATATAAGAGAAATTTTCCCATGCAAAAGAGATTGAATTTCAAAGAGCTTTGCATCAATGCGCTTAACCTCTCCAGAAAAGCTAAGATCCCCTTTTTGGAGGGAAAAGCTTTTGGGCACAGAGGAAATTTTTTTAAATTCTATTTTCAAAGAATCTCTTCTTTTTTGAAAAAGAATGCAATTTCATTGTTTGCATTTTCTAAACTATCACTTCCGTGAACTGCATTTGCTTCAATACTGCTTGCAAAGTCTGCTCGGATTGTTCCAGCTTTTGCTTCTTGAGGGTTTGTGGCGCCCATAAGATCTCTATTTTTGGATACCGCATTTTCTCCTTCTAAAACCATCACAATAACAGGACCACTTGTCATGAACTCAACAAGACTAGAGAAGAAAGGTCTTTCTTTGTGAATTGCATAGAAAGATTGTGCTTGATCTGTTGTGAGTTGAATTTTTTTAATTGCTGCAACGCGTAAGTGATTGCTTTCAAAACGATCGATAATTTTCCCGATACAATTTTTTGAAACAGCATCTGGTTTGATGATTGAAAGTGTTTGCTCCATTAAAACTCCTACAAATTTAAAAGCTTGAATTATATCAAAAATCAAAAGAAAGATAGGAAAGAAGATGTATATAAGGTTATAAGGTCCTCCCATGTGGGAGGCTTATTAGCATACGGCGTGAGTGCCGTCTCTTAGGTCAGATCCAATTTCGTCTCGACTTGTTGTTCCTGGAGCACTCCAAACGATGCATCCATCTGTTGGGCAAGCACTTGCACAGGCTGGTTCATCATTATGTCCTACACACTCAACGCATTTGTCGGGATAAACATAATAGATTCCTTCTCCGTTTGGATTGTCGTCATCATCCACAATTGCACTTACTGGGCATTCATCAATACAAGATCCACAAGCAATACAGATATCAGTAATTTTTACAGACATTTTTTCTCCTTTTAGAACAAAGTGTAAATACAGATTCTCATTTTGAACCTCATTGTGAGTATAGTTAATTTTTCATTAACAAGAATCATTTTTTCTCTTTTTGATTTATATTTTGAGAAAATCTTGGATGTCTTGGATTTTATCTGTTCTCTCCCATGTAAATTCTGGTAATTCTCGCCCAAAATGTCCATAAGCAGCTGTCTTGCGATAGATTGGTCGCAAAAGATCTAGGCTTTCAATGATTCCCTTTGGTGTAAGTTTGAAGATTGTCTTAACGCACTCACAGAGTTTTGAATCTTCTACTTTTCCTGTTCCGTGAGTATTAACAAGAATTGAAACTGGCTCGACTACACCAATAGCATAAGCAATTTGGACTGTAGCTTTTTGGCATGCGCCACTTGCGACTAAATTTTTAGCAACATATCTTGCTGCATAAGCCCCACTTCTATCTACTTTACTTGGATCTTTTCCGCTGAATGCTCCTCCTCCATGAGGACAACTTCCGCCATAGGTATCAACGATGATTTTTCTTCCAGTGAGACCAGCATCTCCTTGCGGCCCACCAATGATAAATTGTCCTGTGGGATTGACAAAGTAACGAATATTGTTGTTTAGATATTGTTGAGGAATGTATTTATAAACAATTTCTTCAATGACGGCATCTTTGATGTGTTGTTGAGTAACTTCTGGAGAATGTTGGGTTGAAATAACAATTGTGTCAATTCCTACAGGTTTCCCATCGATATATTTAACCGTTACTTGCGATTTTCCATCTGGACGTAAAAAAGGAAGTGTCCCATCTTTTCTTTTTTGAGCAAGTCCCAAAGTAAGTTGATGGGAGAGATAGATAGGAAGAGGCATCAAAACATCTGTTTCTTGACATGCATAACCAAACATAAGCCCTTGATCTCCTGCTCCAATTTCCCCATCTTCACGATCAACGCCTTGATTGATATCTGGGCTTTGCTCTCCTACACCATTGAGAATTCCAGCACTTTTGAAATCAAAACCATAAAGAGCATCTGTATATCCAATCTCTTTGATAACTTCCCGTGCAATTTCTTGCATAGGTGCATAAGTATTTGTTTTGAGTTCTCCAGCGATCACGCAAAAGCCATTTGAAACCAATGTTTCACACGCAACCCTTGCTTTTGGATCCCTTTGGATAATGTAATCTAAAATTGCATCGCTAATTTGATCTGCCATTTTGTCTGGATGTCCCTCTGTAACAGATTCGGACGTAAATAAAAATTCATTTTTCATAAAATCACCTTGTATTTGAAATTTTTTGTATTTTATCACTCTTTTGTGTAGCATTTGTTAAATCATGTCTTTATAAATGATTAATGTTTTGTGATATATAATTTTGTTCACTAGATAATAATTTTTATTATCTATAAATTTAGAGTGTTTGTGTTAATTACACTATATAAACTTTTTAAAGGATAAACAATGTTAGTTACAAAAAAAGCTCCGGATTTTACAGCGACTGCTGTTTTGGCAAATAATGAAATAGTAAATGATTTTCAACTTTCTAAAAATCTAGGAAAAAATGGTGCAGTACTTTTCTTTTGGCCAAAAGACTTTACTTTTGTTTGCCCTTCAGAGATTATTGCATTTGACAAGAGAGTAAAAGAGTTTGAGCAAAGAGGTTTTAGTGTTATTGGTGTATCTATCGATTCTGAGTTTGTTCATTTGGCGTGGAAGAATACACCTGTTGATCAAGGAGGAATTGGTCAAGTACAGTTTCCAATGGTAGCAGACTTGACTCATGAGATTGCAAGAGATTATGATGTCTTATTTGGAAATGCTGTTGCTCTAAGAGGTTCATTTTTGATTGATCGCAATATGGTTGTACGTCATGCAGTGATTAATGATCTCCCTCTTGGAAGAAATGTAGATGAAATGATCCGAATGGTAGATGCTTTGTTGTTCTTTGAAGAGCATGGAGAAGTTTGCCCAGCAGGATGGAATAAGGGAGATAAGGGAATGAAAGCAAGCCCAAGTGGAGTTGCTGAATATCTAGCAAACAATGCTGAAAAGCTTTAATCTTCTTTACAAGGTAGGGAAATTTCTCTACTTTGTTGCTTTATAAATACTTATCTTGTTTTCAGAATTGATTCAAAAGAATCAAACAAAAAATCAAAATCCTGCAAAATTCCAAAATTACCAATTCTTGAAATTTGATTTTTTAAATTGCCTTGTCCACCAGAGACAAGAATCTGTTTGGATTTGAGTTGATTTTTAATCTGTTCATTTTGATCTTTAAAGGCAATGATTCCATAAGAGGGATTAAGCGGAAATAGATCAATATCATATTGAGCAAGCATAGTTACAAAGCGAAGAAAGCGTTTTTTGATCAGTTTGTAATTTGTCTGAGGGTTTATAGAAGAAAGTGCGAGATTAAGGGCTTGAAAAAGGTTGGAGGGAAAAGAAAAGGCAATTTCATTTAAGATGTAATTTTGCAGTGCCAAATAAAAAGATTTTGGTTTTTTGGATTTCAAAAGTGAAAATGCATAAGAGCTAAGAAATACAAAGCTTAATCCAGCTGGAAGCATGAGTGCTTTTTGTGAGGAAGCAATAAAAATATCAATATGTGAAGTGTCGATTGGTTCTATTGCAAATGATGCGATGCCATCAACACAAACCAAAATTTCGGGATTGTATGATTTGACCGCATTGGCAATTGCTTCAAAATTTTGTCTGACTCCACCTGTGCTCTCACAGCTTTGCATACAAATACAATCAATTAGAGGATCTTTTTTGAGCCACTCTAACACTTCTTGTGGATTGTGAGCTTGATATGGAGGGATTTCAAAGTTGTATGAGGGGATGTTGAAACAATGGGCAATTTCAAGCCATCTATGACTAAATTTACCATGATTGAGGACCAGAATCTTGCGAGGAGAAAAACTTGTGATCGCACTTTCCATTCCTCCGCTCCCGCTAGAGCAAAGACAAAAGAGGTGCGGAAGAGAAATAAGGGAGTGAAGTTTGTCTTTGCATGATTGAAAGAGTGTTAAAAATTCTTCTGATCGATGATGAAGAGTGGGCAATGAAAGTGCTTCAAGAATCTTTCTTGGGGTTTGAGCTGGTCCTGCTGTAAATAAATGCATTTTTCCTCTTTGTTTTCTTCTGTGATCTTAGTTTGCATGTCAAATTCTATCATTTTGCAAAAACACAAATACTTTGAAGTAAAAACACTTTATAATACGCGGTTTATATTTCTAAAAAGTACATTTAAGGAGATTTTTGAATGGCAACAGTGATTAGATTGACGAGAATGGGAAGAAAAAAGAAGCCTTTTTATCGTATTGTTGTGACAGATAGTCGCAAAAGAAGAGATGGTGGATGGATTGAATCTATCGGGATTTATAACCCTCTTGTAGAGCCTGCATATATTAAGATCAATACAGAAAGATTGGCATATTGGAAGAGTGTTGGTGCAAAAATGAGTGAGAGAGTTGAAAAGCTTTCTAGTGGGCAATAATGGTTGAACTTTTTATTGAAAATTATGCTAAGAAATTAGCAACTCATCCTCATTCTATCAAAGTTGAAAAATCTGATAGGGGAGATGAGGTAGAGATCATTCTTTTTTCTTCTCAAGAGGATATGGGGAAGTTTATTGGGAAAAATGGAAAGATGATTTATTCACTTAAAAATATCCTTTCAGGTTGCAGAGTAAAGGATGGAAAAAATTACAAAATTGCTATTCAACCCATATGATTGAAGTTGCAAAAATTGGAAAAACTGTGGGGGTGCATGGGGGTCTTAGACTACATATTCTGACTGATTTTCCACAAATTTTTTCACACAAAATTTCATTTTTGGTACGCAAGGGAAATTTCAAACAAGATCTTTTTGAAATTCGAATCAAGCACTTTAAAGAAGGCATTGTGTATTTTGAGGGGTATGAGAGTTTAGAGAGTGCCAAAGATCTTGTCAATGCAGTTCTTGGGATGAGCCTTGAGGATACAAAAAGAATATGTAAGCTTCGCGATGGAGAAATGTTCTGGTTTGAAGTGGTGGGATGTGAAGTGATTGATGGTCAAGAGTGTTTGGGAATTGTCAAAGAAGTGGAGCGTATTGGAAATATAGATTATTTGATTGTAAGTGTAAACGTTGCATGTTCAAAACTCCCAAAATCTTTTATGATTCCCTATATTGATCGTTATATTTTGTCTTGTTCTTCTGGGAAGATATTGACACGTGGAGCAAAAGATATTTGGCTAGAAAGTTAGATGAAATTTTCTTTTCTTACTCTTTTTCCTTCTTTGGTTGCATCTTATTTTCAAGATTCTATTTTAAAGCGGGCACTTGATAGGGGGTTAATAGAGGTTGATATTATTGATTTGAGAAATTTTGCTTCTAACAAATATCACAAAGTCGATGAGCCTCAGATTGGGGGAGGAGCTGGACAAGTGATTTGTGCTGATGTTTTGGATCGCGCATTGGAATCATTGAGAGAGCAAAATCCTTGGGTGATCTTTCTAACTCCTAGTGCTCCTCTTTTTTCTCAAAAAGATAGCATTAGATTGAGTCAAAAACAGCACATTGTCTTTGTTTGTGGTCGATATGAAGGATTTGATGAAAGAGCTATTGAATCTTGGGCAGATGAAGTGTTTTGTATGGGCGATTTTATCGTGACTGGAGGGGAACTTCCATCTCTTTGTTTGTGTGATAGTATTTCTAGACAGATTGAGGGAGTTCTTGGAAATGTAGATTCTCTAAAGGGGGAGAGTTTTGAGAATTTTTTACTTGAAGCTCCAGTTTTTGCAAAAACCATTCAAGATTCTGAAAAATTTTCAAAAATTTCTCCACCTTTAGAATTTTCTCAAGGAAATCATAGTAAAATTGCGGGTTTAAAACTTACCCTTTCTGAATATAAGACAAGATATTATAGACCCGATCTTTATCAGAAGTGGAAAAATCATAAGGACAAAAAATGAAAAATCGTTATATCGAAAGCTTTGAAAAAGCACAAATTGCTGGAAAGCAAGTTCCATCATTTAAAGCTGGGGATACTTTAAGACTTGGGATTAAAATCCAAGAAGGGGACAAAAGCAGAATTCAAAATTATGAAGGTATTTGTATTGCCATTCGCGGTAATGGTGTAGATCGCACTTTTACTGTAAGAAAAATGGGTGCAAACAATGTGGGTGTTGAAAAGGTTTTTCCACTTTATAGCGATTCTTTAGAAAAAATTGAAGTTTTAAGAATTGGACGCGTTAGACGTGCAAAACTCTACTATCTCAGAGATCGCAAGGGTAAATCTGCAAGAATTCGCGAACTCCGCAAGTAAATCAAAAAAAGGGGGGATTATTCTTTCTCTTGTAAATAAATAGAAGTCTTAATTTTAAGAATTGTTTCTAGCTTTTCACGAAAACTTTCAAGTTCAAGTTGTTGATTGATTGCAAGAAGATGTGATATGTGATCTCGTTGAGACTCATAAATTTCCAAAATACTTTCTCGCTCCTTTTTTGGAATGTTGCTCAGCTTTTGTTCGATTTCCCTTAAGATGCTTTCTTGAAAAGAGGAAAACAAAATAGAAACGATTTTTTGAATCTGTTCTATTGGGATCTGAAGAAATCGTTTGTGAAGCATAAGAGTGATATCTTCTGTTGAAAAAGACTCAAAGAAATCTAGCGAAAGATTGAAGATTTCATGGGGGGTTTGAAGATCTTGAAAGGGATCTTGGGGTTTGGCAGTCTCTCTTTTTTCTTCTTTTTGAGAGAAGTTTTGAACGTATTGCGTGATGCCTTGGGTATAAATTTTTTTAATTTCATCGGGACTTTTGGAAGAAAGTTCTTCTTCGGTCAAGCCGTGATTTAATAGAAATTTATAGATAAAGTTTTTTACTTTTTCCATAGTTTTCCCATTGCTTGATGGATTTGTAATAAATCAATATGTTCTTCAATATCATGAACTCTTAAAATATCTGCTCCATTTTGTATAGCAATATGATGAAGTGCTAAGGTTCCGCTTAACCTCTTGTGGATGGGTTGTTGGGTGAGAAGCCCAATTGTATTTTTTCGACTTGCACCGACAAGAAGGGGGTATTGAAAGCGTTTAAAATGTAAAAGATTTTGAATGAGTGACAGATTGTGTTCTAGGTCTTTGGCAAATCCAAATCCAATATCTAAAATAATATTTTGGATTCCATATTTTTGCAGTTCGTGAATTTTTGTTTCAAAATAAGAATCGATCTCTTCAAAAAGATTGTGATAATGGGTGAGTGTTTGCATTGTTTTTGGAGTTCCTCTTGAATGCATTAAGATCGCTTGTGCGTTGTGTTTTGCGCATATTTCTTTCATCTTTGGGTTGGAAAATCCCAAAATATCATTGAGGATTTTAAATCCATGAGAGAGGGCAAAATCGGCTACTTCTGGATTGTAAGTGTCGATGCTAAAAAGCACCTTGCGATAAAGATTTTTTTGATAGATGAGTGTGATAAGTTCTCTGAGGCGATCTAATTCTTCTTGAGGATCGATGAGTTCGCTGTGGGGTTTGGAGCTCGCTCCGCCAATATCAATTATTTTCACTCCTAGATGAATATAACGTTGGATTGTTTGTATGGCTTTTTGAACATCAAAACGACTTCCTTCATAAAAGCTATCCGGTGTTAAATTGAGGATTGCCATAAGTTGTGGGGATAATGAGATTGTTGAAGCAAGGTGGGTGCTGAGGGTTTTGGCAAGTTGTTTAAGACCAAAGGGTTGAATTTGACATTTCTGAATGATTCGACGTATCTGTGAGAAAGATCCAAGCAATATGGTGTCATAGTGTGATTTTTGGCATAAGATAGCCTCTTTTGGTGTTGCTAGATCCGCACCTACACTTAGAGCTTCTTGTTTGAGAATGTGCATCGCACTTAAGGGTAGGCAGTAGATTTTAAAAACAAAATCATGTGATTTTTGTTTGATGATTTTTTGTCCAGCAGGATCGGTTTGAATATCCTGAAGATGCAATTCTAAAAGAGAAGGATGAATGCGTTGAATAAAGGGTTTCATTTATTTTCCACCAAATAAAGTAAAATCGGCAACAAAATATGATGTAGTTTTTCATAATAAATGTTGGCTTGTATAGCCGTATTGAAAAAATCCAACTCCTTTTGTGGGAGCTTGATTTTGGATTCTTGAATGCTTTTAAGGAGTGATTGAATCACTTCTTTGGATTGTGTCCTAGGAAGAGAATCTAAAGATTTTAAAAAATCATAAATATCCCTAAGGGTAAGGTTTGTGAGATTTAGATTGAGAGGAGCAATGGGAGTTTTGCAAAGAAGGTTGATGATTTGCATTCTAGATCTAATGGTGGGAAGAAGAGCATTTTTGTTTATTGTAAAGATGAGAAATTCCACTCCTTGAGGTGGCTCTTCTAGAATTTTTAGAAGTGCGTTTTGGGCTTCAATGTTGAAAATTTTAGAAATGATTGCAATGGTTTTATTTTGTTTTTCAAAAACATAGGCCTCATTGATCACTTCTTTTGCGTGCGCGATCTTAAACTCCTCTGTTTCAAATATTCTAAGGGTATCTTGGGGAAATTTTTCAAGAATGGTCTGTGTTTCACGAGTGAGATAGATTTTCCCCATTAGCTTTCCAGTTCGATTTTTCCGAAAATACAAGCACTTAATGCAAGATCAAAGATTTTATAAAGTTGCAAGAGTCTAAAATCAAGCATTGGATGAGTAGAATTTAAACAAAAAGCATCTTGAAGTGATTCATCTAAAATCCACAAAAAGCTATTTTCATGTCCAATAGCAAGTTCAGCAAGAGCATTGTTGCGTTTGCCAATATAAAAAAAGGCATAGTCTTTATAGGCAATATCTAGCATATCTTTGATGTTTTGTGTCTCTTGTGAATCTTTGGGGAGAAGGGTGAAATCTAGGATAGGAACAAAAGGGCGATTTTTATGATGATTAATATGGCTTAAAATATAGGATTTAAACCATTCTCTTTGGCTATCGCAAACCACAAGAAAACTTGTTTCTTGCATAATGCGCGTTAAGGTGTTAGAAACAAGCTTTGTCCATTTGAAGCGCTCCTCCTCAAGCCATCCACTTAGAAAACCGTGATTGTTTTCTTCTCGGATGGTTTTAAGCATCCAATCTGAAATCTTTTCCATTTTATTGGTCGAGTTGATAGGTGGCGTGAAGAGCTCTAACTGCTTTTTGGGCATGCCTATCTTCAATGATCATTGAGATTTTAATTTCGCTTGTTCCAATCATCATAATATTGATATTTTCTTGCGCCATTGCCTTGAAGCATAGACTTGCAACACCGGAGTGAGACTTCATCCCAACGCCCACAATGGAAACTTTAGCAATATTGCAGTCATATTCTAGTTTTTCAAAGAGATGTGAGAAATCTTGTAAAACTTGTTGGGCTTGCGTTACTTCTGTTTTAGGAATTGTGAAATCTAGATCTGTCTTGCCATCTCGCCCGATAGTTTGGACAATCATATCGACATTGATTGAAACTTTGGAAAGAGATTCAAAGATTTTTGCTGCAATTCCAGGCTCATCATTGAGATCAATGATACTAATGCGAGCTTGATTTTTATCTAGCGCGATACCACTGACAATAGGTTGTTCCATAATATTTTCCTCTCTTGTAATTAAGGTTCCTTCATTTTCGCTAAATGAGTTGCGTGTAATAAGATTGACATTGAGTTTTTTGGCCATTTCAACAGAACGATTGAGAAGCACCTTTGCTCCCATGCTTGCAAGTTCTAACATTTCTTCATAGCTAATTCTATCGATTTTTTTTGCTTTTGGTTCAATTCGAGGATCTGTGGTATATACCCCATCCACATCTGTATAAATTTCACATTTATCAGCTCTTAGTGCACCAGCTAAAGCTACAGCAGAAAGGTCACTTCCTCCTCGTCCTAGTGTTGTAATTTCTCCCTGAAGGGTTGCCCCTTGGAAGCCTGCAACAATGACAATATAGTTTTGCTCTAAGAGTGTGCAAATTTTTTGTGTATGAATTTTTTCAATGCGTGCTTTAGTGTGCATAAAATCCGTTACAATCCCAGCTTCTTGCCCGCTTAAAGAAATCGCTTTATAACCTTTTGATTCAAGGGCGATTGCAAGTAGAGCTCTTGTGACTTGTTCTCCACTGCTTAAAATTACATCACATTCTCGTGGATTGGGGAGAGGGTAGGAAGAGTGGCAAAAATTTTGTGAAAATTGGACTAGTTTGTCTGTTTCTCCACTCATTGCAGAAACAACAACTACGACCTGATTCCCTTGCTCTTTAGCATTAATAACTCTTTGGGCGACATTTTCGATTCTCTCACAAGTTCCCACGCTTGTTCCACCATATTTTTGGACAATCAGCATGATAAAAATCCTTCTTTCTTGAAATAATCTAAGACTTGTTTATAAATAGGTTTTTTGAAGTGTTTTATCCTATCAAAGATTTTGTCAAATTCTACAAAAGCGTATTCGCTAAATTCTGGAACAGGTGTAGCAATATTGATGAGTGCATTTGATTTGAGGCGCACAAGAAAGTATTTTTGACTTTGTCCATCAAAGGGATAAAATTTGTGAGCTACTGAAGATGGAAAATCGTAATTGATCCATTGAGGGTATTGAGCAAGAATCTCAATTGCATTAGTGCCTATTTCTTCTTTTAGCTCTCTTTTGAGGGCTTCTTGGGGATTTTCTCCTTGATCAATTCCTCCTTGAGGAAATTGCCATATATCTTTCATATCAATACGTTTAGCGATAAAGATTTCGCATTTTTTTGGGTATTCTGAGGAGAGAATCACTGCTGAGACATTGGGTCTGTATCTTTTGTTCATTCTTCCTCCTTGTAAAATTGGACTTTCATTTGGCTTTTAATTGTTTGTTAGAATAATAAATAAGGAATTAAAACATAATTATTGAAGGATTTTAGGAGTCTTGTGTGACTTTATATATTCATATTCCATTTTGTATGAGCAAATGTGGTTATTGTGCATTTAATTCAACAGATTCAGATCAGCACTTGCATGAAAAATATGTCGATGCATTGCTTTTGGATTTGCAATCTCAGATTCAAAAACAAGATTTTTCTAGCATTTATTTTGGAGGGGGAACTCCCAATATTTTGAATGAGGCCTTATATGAAAAGATCTTTGCATTTCTTGATTGCTTTATTGATCTTGGGCAATGTGAAATTACTCTTGAGTGCAATCCAAATCTTGTGAGTCTTTCATGGTGCAATGCACTGAAAGGTATGGGTGCTAATCGCATTAGCCTAGGCGTGCAGAGTTTTTTTGATACAAAGCTTGATTTTTTGCAAAGAGATCATAAGAGTTATGACATTTTTTCTGCAGTTGAGATGGTCAAAAAGGCGGGGATTGATAATATCAGTATTGATTTGATGTATAACACTCCTCTTGATACGCTCACAGCTTTAAAAGAAGAAGTGAGACTTGCCAAAGAGCTTGAAATTTCGCATCTTTCTGCTTATGCTTTGAGTATTGATAAGGGATCAAGGTTTTATCAAAACCCTCCCCAACTTTCCGAAAAAGACTATTCCTTTGATATAAGGGAGATGTTAGAGGATATTGGATTTATACAGTATGAGGTGTCAAACTATTTTAAATCTAGGAAATCTCAGCATAATTTAGCTTATTGGAGGGGGGAGGATTATATAGGGTGTGGAGCTGGTGGAGTAGGATGTGTTGGTAATATAAGATTTTGGGGGAGTAAGCATATTCCAAGCTATATTCAGAATCCCACGCATAAATACAAAGAATTTTTAACAGAAAAAGAGAGGCAATTTGAGCGGATTTTTTTGGGTCTTCGATGCGAGTATGGGGTATCACTTGATGATATTTGCCCTCAAAAAAGCGAAATTTTACTTAGCGAAAAGAAGTGTTTTATCCAAGGTCATCATCTCATCGCCACAGATTTTTTCTTGGCAGATGAAATTGCTTTGTGGTTAAGCTAACTTTTCCCACTTAAGTTTTGCACCACCCAAAAGATGAAAATGAAGATGAGGGATCTCTTGGCCACCATCTTTTCCGACATTGGTAATGAGGCGATAACCGCTTTGGTCTAGTCCCAATTTTTGTGCAACTTCTTGAATAAACATCATGAGTTCATTCATGGTTTGCAAATCAAGTTCTTGAAAATCTTTGATTTCTTTTTTGGGAATGATAAGAATATGAATGGGAGCCTGTGGTGAGATATCGTGAATAGCGATACAGGTTTGATTCTCTAATACTTTGTTTGATGGAATCTCTCCATTGATAATTTTTGTAAAAATTGAGCTCATTGTTTTCCAACCTTTTTGATATAAAATTAGATTTTTTAAAATCCTAGCACTATTTTTTGAAACTTAAGGACAATCTCAATGATCGATATTCAATCAATAAAAGAAAAAATTCAATCCGTTGCAAATTCGCAAGATTTGGAAAAATTAAAAGTTGAAGTGGTTGGAAAAAAGGGGATTTTAACCCTTGCGTTTGCTGACCTTAAGAATCTAAACGGGGAGGCAAAACAAAGCAGAGCTAAAGAGCTAAATTTATTTAAACAAGATTTTGAAGCATTGTTTGAGGCAAAGAAAGGGGAGATTAGAACTCTTGAACTTGCTCAGAAATTACAGGAAGAAAATATTGATGTAAGTTTGTTCGTTGGGCAAAGGAGAGGGAAAGAACATTATGTCAATTTAATGATTGAGAAAATTATAGATTATTTTATTGCGTTGAATTTCGAGCTTTGCGAGGGGGGATTGGTGGAGGATGACTTTCATAATTTTGAAGCACTCAATATTCCAAAATTCCATCCAGCAAGAGATATGCAAGATACTTTTTATACCCAAGATGGAAAGTTGCTAAGAACTCACACTTCTCCTGTGCAAATTCATGTTATGAAGAAAAAAACTCCTCCTTTGAAAATTATCGCTCCTGGAGCCGTTTTTAGGCGTGATTATGATCTGACACATTCTCCTATGTTTCATCAAGTGGAGGGATTGGTTGTAGATTCTTATGGAAAAGTCGGATTTTCTCATCTTAAGTTGATTTTAGAAGACTTTTTGAAATATATTTTTGGCGATATTGTTGTGCGTTTTAGATCAAGCTTTTTCCCTTTTACAGAACCAAGCGCAGAGGTGGATATTAGTTGTGTTTTTTGCAAGGGAGATGGCTGTAGGGTTTGCTCTCATACGGGATGGCTTGAAGTGTTGGGGTGTGGGATTGTCAATCATGCTGTTTTTGAATCTGTTGGGTATAAAGATGTAAGTGGTTATGCATTTGGTTTGGGTGTTGAGCGTTTTGCAATGCTTTATTATGGAATCAATGATTTACGCAGTTTTTTTGAAGCAGATTTAAGAGTGATAGGGTAAAGCGATGAAGGTTACAAAACATTTATTGGAACAATTTATTTCCTTGCAGGGAATTTGCAAGGAAGATCTTTTAAGAGAACTTAATAAAATTGGCTTAGAAGTAGAATCCTTTGCAGAATTAAGAGTTCCTAATGGAGTTGTTGTTGGAAAGGTATTGAGCAAAAGGAAACATCCAGATGCAGATAAGTTGAGCGTGTGCGATGTGGATGTTGGAATACAAAGATTGCAGATTGTTTGTGGAGCATCTAATGTAGAAGAAGATCAATTTGTAGCTGTGGCTTTAGAGGGATCAAGGCTTCAAACACCAAAGGGAGAGCTTTTGATACGTCCTACGCAATTAAGGGGAGTTGAAAGTTGCGGGATGCTATGCTCAAGTGCTGAATTGGGTTTTCCTAAAGTGAATGATGGGATTATGGTCTTAGATGAGAGCATTGGAGAGTTAAAGCTTGGAAGGGCATTGAACACTTATCATATTTTTGATAATTTTATCCTTGAGCTAGGACTTACGCCCAACCGAGGAGATTGCTTGAGTGTTTTGGGCGTTGCGCGAGATTTGAGTGTGGCCTTTGGAATCCCTTTGCGATTAAAGACTTATCGCGATGAAAATCTTGTATTGGGGATTGGACGAGTGTTGCAGATTACAAATGAGGGGCATTTTTCATCTTCTGTGCTCTATAAAGTGGCTCATCTAAAGCAGGTTTCTGCTCCGCTTGAGGTTGTGCTTTCTTTGGGGCTTTGTGATTTGCCCATTCAGCACAACTTGCAAGATGTTTTGGAATATGCAATGCATAATGTTGGAGTGCTTTTGAGAATTTATCCTTTTGAGTACTTTTGTGATATGGAATCTTGTGCAAAAGGTGAGATTTTACTTAAGAATGAGAGTGGGATTGATTATGTATGTGGTTTGGGGGGGCAGATAGCCGTGGGCATTAGCCCAATGATCAAAAAAGATTTCTTGCAAGATCAAAAGGTTGTGTTGGAAGCAAGTTTTATTGATCCTTTGATTGTTTCTGAGATTATTTATCAAAACAAAGATCTTGCTTTAGATTCTGCAATGACTTATAAAAGCACAAGAGGAAGCAATCCTGATTTGCTTTTGGGGATGCAATATTTGTGTGATTATTTGATTCAATACACGCAAATTGAAGTGTATTCAAGTCATCATAGTGTAATACATGAGGGGCAAGGTGTTGGAATCAAAGCAACATTTGAAGCGATTAATTTAATCGTTGGACAAGAGATTTGCAAGGAAGAGGTAACAAACCTTTTAAAAAAGATAGGGTTTAGAATCGAGGCTAGTTGTGATGATACATTTTTTATGGCCTTTCCTCCATTTTATCGCCATGACATCAAAAGTATTCAAGATGTTGCAGAGGAAATTTTGCGTTTTTATGGGATTGATCGCATTAGTAATACTCCATTGGTTTTCAAAGAGCAACCTATGGGGGACAACCAATGTTATTTTGACTTTAAGCAAAAAAGGAATTTGATCAAAAAAGCAACAGCTTTAGGATTTTGTGAAACATTGCATTATGTTTTTGTGCAGAGACAACAATTGCAAGACTTGGGATTTGAGACAGTTGATGCTGGACTTGATATCTTAAATCCAATCACTAATGAGCTCAATACGCTTAGAACCTCACTGATACCTGCAATGCTTGAAAGTATTGCAAGAAACGAAAATTTTGGTTTCAAGGCAATTGCATTGTGTGAGAGTGGTATTTGTTATAACTCTTGGCGAGAAGAGGTTGAGAGAATTGCATTTGTTGTCAATCAGTATAAAGAAATAGAATCTTTTCCTCACTCAAAAGGTATCGTGTGGGATTTGTATAGTTTTGCTTCGACCCTTATTAATATTATTGGAGAGTTTGAATTGGAGCAAATGAAAGATCACCCCTTAAATTCTAAGCTTTTGCATCCTTATCAATCTGCATGGATTGTAAGGGAGGGAAAAAGAATCGGATATCTTGGAAAGCTTAATCCCTATGGGGGATTTGGAGAGGGTTATGTCTGTGAGATGCTTTTAAAACCTCTTTTGCAAGAAAAAAATCATAAGCGACCTGAGTTTTCAAAATTTCAGGCAAGTATGAGGGATTTGACGATTATGATTGATTCTTGTGTGAGTTTTGCAAAGGTGAAGGAAGTCATCAATCATGCAAAGGTTGAGAATCTTGTTTCGTTTTATCCTCTTGATTTATATAAAAATGAAAATCTAGGGACAAAAGTTGCCCTAAGCATTCGCTTTATTCTTCAATCGATGGATAAGACACTTCAAGAAGAGGAGCTTAATCGTAGCATGCAAAGTATTCTTGAGGTCTTAGAGGAGAAATTGGGAGCGAGCTTGCGTCAATGATTTTTCTCCCAAAAACCCGCTCAAATTTTCAATGTTTAGAATTTGATCGGGTTTCTCCTGATAAGTCCCTCTCTCATCGAAGTATTATTTTTTCATTTCTAACTCAAGGTAGAAGCGAAATTGAAAATTTTCTTGATTCTCAGGATACATATGCTACTTTGCAAATTGCAAAGACTTTGGGCGCTAAAGTGCAAAAGAAAAATCAACGCATTTTCATCGAATCTCCCAAAGAGATTCCGCAACAAGCAAATTTGCAGTGTCTTAATTCTGGCACAACAATGCGTTTGTTTGCCGGACTTTTGTCTTCTAAATCTGGTCAATTTCTCTTTGATGGGGATAAAAGTCTTAGACAGAGGCCAATGCAGAGAATCAAAACTCCGCTTGAATTAATGGGGGCTAGTATTTCATCTCCATATGCTCCTTTTGTTTTGAGGGGAAATTCTCAGCTTAGGGGGATTGAATATCATAGCGAGGTTTCTTCTGCTCAGGTTAAGAGTGCTTTTATCCTTGCTGCCTTGTGTGCAAATGGGGAAAGCAAATACAGCGAAGATGAGTTGAGCAGAAATCACACAGAGCGTTTTTTGACCCATTTGGGTGCAAAAATTACTCATCTGCAAAATCAGATTTGTATTTCTCCTTTGACTTGTTTGCTTCCTTCTTACAAAATAAAGATTCCAAATGATCCTTCAAGTGTTATGTTTCTTGTTGTGGCGTGTTTGATTTCTAGTTGCGTTGAATTAAAAGTTTCGCAAGTATTGCTCAATCCAACGCGCATTTATGCTTTTGAAATTTTGAAGAAAATGGGTGCGCAATTGGATTATGAAGTGGTTGAGGATGGTTTGGAGACGATAGGAAATATATATGTAAGATCAAGTGAATTGAGGGGGGTTGAGGTTTCAACTCATTTATCTTGGATGATTGATGAGATTCCCGCTCTTTGTATTGCAATGGCCTGTGCTAAGGGGACTAGTATCATACGCCATGCACAGGAATTGCGGTTTAAAGAAAGTGATCGAATTGCTACAATGGTTTTGAATTTAAAACAACTAGGAATTGAGGTTGGAGAATTTGATGATGGGATGGAAATTAAGGGAGGAGAATTTCAAGATGGAGTTGTGCAAAGCTATGGAGATCACAGAATTGCGATGAGCTTTGCTCTTGTGGGTATTAGAAGAAGGATTGAAGTGCGAGGAATGGAATGTGTTCAGATCTCTTTTCCTAGGTATTTTGAGTTTTTGAAATTTTTTACTGATTTTAAGGAGTGAATTGTGGAAGTGCGTTTAGCTGAAAGTTATGGATTTTGTTTTGGTGTCAAAAGGGCAATAAAGATTGCAGAAAGAAGTCGAGGAGGAGTTACCTTTGGGGCTCTTATCCATAATCCTAAAGAAATTGAGAGATTGAAAAACTCTTTTGGTGTACGTTTGGCTCAAAGTCTTAATGAGTTAAAGAGCGGAGATCAGGTGATTGTGCGTACACATGGAATCCCCAAAAATGATCTTTTGAGCCTGCGTCAAAAAAATATCTCCATAACCGATGCGACATGCCCTTATGTTACTAAACCTCAAAAAATTGTTGAAGAGATGAGTGATCAGGGATATCAAATTATTATTTTTGGAGATATTGATCACCCAGAAGTTAAAAGTGTGATGAGCTATTCAAGTACGCCAGTTATTGTTGTAGGAAATCTTGAAGAATTGAAAGAAAAGAAGATTCTTAAACGCGTTGCTTTGATTTCTCAAACAACAAAGCAAACAAGTAAATTTTTAGAAATAGCACATTTTTTGATGTGCTGTGCTTATGAAACAAGAGTGTTCAATACTATATGTAATGCAACTTTTCAAAATCAAGATGCTACAAGAAAACTTGCTAAAGAGGTGGATATTATGGTGATTGTTGGGGGATTGACATCATCAAACACGCAACAGTTGCTTAATATTGCAAAAGAATATTGCAAGGATAGCTATTTGATTGAAGATGAGAAGAATTTAAATAAGAAATGGTTTGTGGGCAAAAAAATATGTGGTTTAAGTGCTGGAGCTTCAACTCCAGATTGGATTATTCAAAATGTGAAGAGAGCAATAGAAGCTCTATAAAAGTATAGATAAAAATACTTATTGATTAGGATAGAATATAAACTATTTTTTATGATGTAAGGAATGAATGTTATGAGGATAAACCCAGAACAAATTGAAAGCTTAGAATTAGATGATGAATTTGATTTTGAGACAATGTTTAATGAAAGTGAAAAAGCAAACGGTAGAGGAAGAATTCAAAACGGTGTAATTGTCAGAATCGATAATGAGTATGCCATGATTGCTGTAGGTGGGGCAAAGCAAGAGGGAAGATTGCCAATTGCTGAAATTCAAGACTTGTCAGGAAATTTATTATTTAAAGTCGGGGATCAGATTGAAATTTATGTTAGCAATAATCAAGAAAGATTAAATATCTCATATAAAAGAGTTGAAAAACTCAAAAAGCTTGAGCAAAAAATCAATGAAATTAAAAATAATTTTGAAGGAATGGTTGTTGACTGTCGAATCATTCGAAAAAATAAGGGTGGCTATATTGTTGAATTTGATGAAATTGAGGCTTTTTTGCCCAAAAGAGAATCTGCCCTTAAGGATGATGGGAAAAATATTGGGAAACAGATTCGTGCCATGATTATTGGTATCAATGAGGAAGAAAAAACAATTGTTGTTTCTCGAAAGAAATATCTTGATGAGATAGAGAAAAATCGAGAAGAAAATGTTCAAAAGCTTTTGCAGGATAAAACCAAAATTTATGAAGGTATTGTTACAAAGACTACTTCTTTTGGTCTTTTTGTCGAGGTTGAAGGAGTGGAAGGTCTTGTTCATTACACAGAGATTAGCTATAACGGTCCAGTAAATCCGGTTGTTGTTGCTCAAGTTGGAGAAAAAGTTCAGGTTAAAGTTTTGGGATTTAATGCTGAGAAGAAAAGGCTTTCCTTTTCTATAAAAGCTACCATGGAAGATCCTTGGCTAGAAATCCAAGATAAGCTTGAGGTGGGAGATACAATTCGTGTTGTTGCTAGCAAAATTGAAAACTATGGAGTTTTTGTAGACCTAGGCAATGGGACAGAAGGATTTTTGCATATATCAGAAATCTCTTGGGATAAGCAGTTGCGCCATCCATCTGATGTGATTGTTCAGGGTCAAGAACTTGATGTTGAGATTATTGAAATTGACGCAGAGCAGAGACGTTTAAGAGTTTCGCTTAAAAAAATGCTCCCCAAACCTTTTGCTGAATTCACAAAAAAAGTCAAAGTAGGGGATGTGGTTGAGGGGAAGGTCGTCAAAGTAATGGATTTTGGGGTGTTTGTCAATATAGGTGAAGTTGATGGTCTTCTTCATAATGAAGATTATTCTTGGGATAAAAATCAAAAAGCTTCATCTTTAAAAGTCGGAGATTTGGTTAAGGTTAAAGTGATTAAGATTGATGAAGAAAAAGAAAAATTATCACTTTCGACAAAAGCTCTTGAAGAATCTCCACTGGATCGCTTTTTGCAAAAACATAATATTGACAGTATTGTGAAGGGTAAGATTGTTGATATTAAGGATTTTGGAATCTTTATTTCTTTGGGTGAGGTTGAAGCTTTGATTAGAGATGAGGATTTGCAACCACTCAAAAAAGAAGAGTTGCAGGTTGGCACAGAAGTTGAAGGCGTTATTGCGCATATTGATCGACAACATTCAAGAGTGCGTGTCTCAATTAAGCGACTTGATCGAATTAAAGAAAGAGAGCAGTTAAATCAATATAATTCCGATACAAAGATGACTTTGGGCGATATTCTTAAGCGACGTAATTAATGAAGAGCAAAATCCTAGCAGCGATTTCTTTTTGTTTTTTGTTTTTATTCGTTGCTGGGTGGATTGCCTACTCTATTAAAACTCCTTTATTTTTTGGCATTTCTGACACAAAGAAGAAAAATTCCCCACAGATACAAGAGAAACAAGAGTGGGTTGGATTAATGTCTGATCATAAAAGCAATGCATATATTTATCCAACAAATGAGATGGTATTGAAATATGATTTTGATCGGGGTGTTGAACCATTGCGCATCTTTATTAAAGACTTAAGCGAATATAGATTTTTTTGCATTAATCAAATTTTGATTGAGAGTAAAATTGAGTATGCTTATTACAAAACAAATGAAGTGATTCAGCTCGTTGTTTTTCTTAATGATAAAAAAATGCAGGATAAAATTTTAGAAGATTTTGATTATTATCAGATTCAATATTCTCTATATTCTTCATCTCATTAAAGAGTGGTATTGATAAAGTCCACCCCCCTCCATTGATTTTTATTCTCGATTGTTCCCCAAAAGCCCAAAGAGCTGCAAAAGTGAAACGAAAATATTAAGAAAGTCTAGATATAACGAAACCGCTGCATCTACAGGACTTTGATATGCTCCCTTTATAATATTTTGCGTATCATAAGCAACATACAGACTAAATAAAACTGCTCCTACTCCTGCAATGATAGTTTGAAGTGCAGGTGAGCCTAAGAAAATATTGACAATTGAGCAAACAAAGACAACAATTAAAGCAATAAAAAGCATTTTGCCCATATTAGCAAGATCATTTTTTGTTTTGATTGCATAAATACTCATAACCCCAAAGATGATTGTTGTCATGCCAAGAGCTTGAGCAACTGCTCCAACACCACTTTGAGTGATTACAAAGCTCAATAATGGAACCAATGTAATACCGCTTAATGTTGTAAATGCAAAAAGCATCAAGAGATTGAGACCTGGCTTGCCTCTTGAAAACATTAATCCAAAAAATGCCACAAGTTCAGCAATAAAAAAAGCCCATCGATAGGCAATGGTGACTTCAAAAAACATAAAGCCTAAAAGAGCCCCCAATGTTCCAAGCAAAAGGCTTCCTGCAAAGATTTTGTATGTTGTTTTGACAAAGCTTACAAGAGCATTATCAAGCGCTTGAGTACGATCATAAGATTGCGTATACTCTCGATCATAAAGACCCATTTTTTCTCCTTTGTTAAAAAAATGCGCCAAATCATACAATATTTTGTTTTTTGATTTGTTAATCTCTATAATCTCGGCATCTAAGTGTTTTTAATCATTAAAAGGGAGTGATTTTTGCTTTAATTTTAATAAAACAAAAATGGAGATAGCTTGAAGATAGCATTAAATGGATTTGGGAGGCTTGGTCGAAGCATTGCAAGGGTGATTTTACAGACTCCAAATGTTAAGCTAGTAAAGATCAATGATATTGCATCATGGGAAATCCTTTGTTATTTATTTCAAAGAGACAGTGTGCATGGGCAATTGCAGCATGAAGTGCAACTGCAAGAAGGGTGGTTACAAATTGGGGATCACAAAATTGAACTTTTGAATGCGAAAGATTCTCAAGAACTTGATTTTGGAGAAGTGGATGTTGTAATTGAGGCAAGTGGAAAATTTCTATCACAAGAGGCAATTGCGCATCATTTGGATAAGGGAGCTAGAAGAGTTATTCTTTCTGCACCATCTGTGGATGATATGCCAACATTTGTTTTGGGAGTCAATCATCATGGTTACTCAGGAGAGAAGATTATCTCTAATGCTTCTTGCACAACAAACGCAATTGCACCTATTTGCAAGATTTTAGATGATCATATTGGGATTGAAAGTGGAATTTTGACAACAATTCATTCTTATACAAGCGATCAGAATCTGCTTGATAATGCCCATCGAAGCGATAAGAGACGAAGTAGGGCAGCAGGTATCAACATTATTCCTACAAGCACAGGATCAGCAAGGGCTTTGCATAGAGTTTTGCCACGATTGAGGGAAAAAATGCATGGTCATAGCGTACGTGTTCCTGTGGCAGATGTTTCGATGATTGATCTGAATATAGCTCTTTCTCAGAATGTGCAGATAGATTATATTCAGCATCTTTTTGAAAATTATGCGCAAAACAAAATGAAAGATATTTTGGGAATTGATGATAACTATGGGGTTTCGAGTGATTTTATCGGAAATCCTCTAAGTGTGATTTTGGCCAAAGATTTAAGTTTTGTGCTTGCTGGAAAACATCTTAAAGTTATGGGGTGGTATGACAATGAGTGGGGATATGCAAATCGAATTGTTGAAATGGCTCAGTGGATATGCGAGTAATTTTTATTTCCTTTTGTTGCTTCTTTTATATGTGGGGAATTAACTACAATATTACTCCATCTGATGCAAGGGGCGGAAGATATGCAAATCAAAATCCTTCAGGAAGAGTTAATTCATCGGTTGCTCCAGCACCTAATCAGGCATCATCTCATCGATCTCAGCTTGGAGTTAAGATTCAGCCAAGCTCTCAGAGTGCTTCAAGAGTATCATCTCCTGTAGATATTTCTATTAAGCAGCAAAATCTTCCCACGCAAAATCAATCAAAACTGAATCGACCCAATGTTGTTGTTTTGCCTCCAGTGTCACAATCTGCTCAATCACAGAAAAATCGAGATCAGCTCAACATCAGAGTATATCCTCCAGTATTTGGAAATGATACAAGAAATACCCAAAATGTCATTGTTCCAAGTATTGGGCAATCGCGTCCAATCACACAGGATATGATGTTTCAAAAAACGCAACCCTATAAGATGAAGCTTCCTCCGCGTAAAAAGCAAGTTGTAAAAGTACAGGCTCCTCCACCGCAACCTCAAAATATTGTAGAGTATGAGGGGGAAGATATTGAACCATTATTTGTGCGTAATCGCAATGGAGTTATGGTTGGTGCAGGGATTGGTGGAAGTGTTGATCGATTGTGGGTAAGTGGGAATGGAGGAAATGCGAGATTCTATGATGGTGCTTTTGCATATTTTTTCCGATTGGGATATCAATTTTACTTTACAAAATATTTGGGAATCAGAGCCTATGCGCATTTGGGGGATTGGTCAAATCAATTTTCTGAAACATTTTTTGATGGAGAGAGAAATGTTGTTGTTGATGCGAAAATGAGTCTCAATTTTAATTTTTATGCTGAATTGCTTTATGATTTTGTAGTTTTAGAAAATCATAGTTTTGGGGTTTTTGGTGGTTTTGGAATAGGGGTGGGTTATGGAGAATTTAGCAATGATGGGACAGAAACAATCAGTGAATATTATGGTATCCCCTCTCTTTCTTTGGGATTTGCCTATACGCTTTTTGAAAACAATCGATTTGAATTGGAGAGCAAAATACCTTTGCGATCAGAGATTTTGAAAACCCAATGGAGAAGTGAGCTTTCTACTTGGTTGATTGGGGTGAGTTATACATATATCTTTTAGTTTATATGTTGTTTGATCGTGTGGGGCTTGTGGGAAAGAGGATTTGTTTGATAAAATCAATTTATTACTCAACAGAAAGGGTTAAAGTATGAAATTTGAAACTGTTATTGGACTTGAAGTTCATGTTCAACTCAATACACAAACTAAAATCTTTTGTTCTTGTGCTACTTCTTTTGGAGAAGATCCAAATATAAATGTATGTCCTACTTGTTTGGGTCTTCCTGGTGCATTACCGGTTTTAAATCGTGAAGCGGTGAAAAAGGCGATTTCATTTGCTAAAGCTGTGGATGCAACAATCAACCAAAATTCTATCTTTGCGCGCAAAAATTATTTTTATCCTGATTTACCCAAAGCTTATCAAATCAGTCAATTTGAAATTCCCATTGTAGAGAAAGGAAAAATTGAGATTGAGGTTTGTGGTGAGAAAAAAGTGATTGGCATCACTCGCGCTCATCTTGAAGAGGATGCGGGAAAGAATATTCATGAGGGAGAAATATCAAAAGTTGATCTAAATCGAGCTTGCACCCCATTGCTTGAAATTGTCAGTGAGCCAGATATGAGTAGTGCAGATGAAGCGATTGCTTACCTTAAGAAGCTTCACTCTATTGTGCGTTTTATTGGAATCTCAGATGCTAATATGCAAGAAGGAAGTTTTCGTTGCGATGCAAATGTATCCATTCGTCCAAAGGGGGATAAAAAACTTTATACAAGAGTAGAGATTAAAAATCTTAATAGTTTTAAGTTTATTTCCAAGGCAATTGAATATGAGGTAGAGAGACAAATTGAGGCTTGGGAAGATGGTGTTTATGAGAGAGAAGTGGTGCAAGAGACACGCTTGTTTGATACAAATAAGGGCGTAACACGATCAATGAGAGGGAAAGAAGAGGCTGCAGATTATCGTTATTTTGCTGATCCAGATTTGTTGCCTGTTTTTATTGATGAGGCATTGATGCAAGAGGGAATGCAAATCAAAGAATTGCCCGATGAAAAGAAAGAGCGATATGTGCGTGATTTTGGAATCAAAGAAAGCGATGCTGAGGTTTTAATCAGTTCTTTAGAGCTAAGTGAGTATTTTGAAAAGATGCTTGAATATGGAGCCAGTCCAAAAGGATCTGTAACTTGGCTTACAACAGAGCTTTTGGGAAGATTAAAGGGGGAAATCAATATTATGAATTGCGGAATTTCTAGCGAGATGTTGGCAACCTTAGTCAAGCGCATCAGTGAGGAAAAAATTAGTGGAAAAAGTGCAAAAGAGATTCTAGATGTTTTGGTTGAGCAAAAGGGAGGAGATGTGGATCATTTGATTGTTTCAATGGGATTGGAGCAAGTGAATGATGATACAATGATTTTGCAAGTGATTAACGAGGTGCTGAAGAGTAATGCTGACAAAGTCGAAGAATACAAAAGCGGAAAAGACAAGTTGTTTGGATTCTTCGTTGGGCAAGTGATGAAGAATGCCAAAGGAGCAAGTCCAGCAAGAGTTAATCAACTGCTAAAGGAAAAAATTTAGGAGGGAAAGATGTTCCGTGGATTGATGATTATGATGATTTGTATTGGATTGGCAAATGCCCAAATGATCAGTGAATTTGATTTTCAAACAACTTTGCAAAAATTGAAGCAAAATATTCAAACAAGAGGGGGGATAATTTTTGCAGAATTTGATCATTCTAAAAACGCACAAGAAGTCAATTTAAAGCTTGATCCTACTGTTGTAGTTGTTTTTGGGAATCCAAAGGCTGGGACTTTGCTGATGCAAGAAAATCAAGCAATTGGATTAGAGTTGCCTTTGCGAATCGCGGTTTATCAAAAAGAAGGAAAGGTATTTGTTTCTGCAATCGATATTCAAGAGCTTGCTCAGCGATATCAGATCAAAAACCAAAAACTTATTGAAAAAATCAAGCAAATGATGCAAGCTATCCTTAGAGATTCAACTCAAAAATCCCAATAACAATTAGGTGTGAAAAAAAAGGGGGGGAGAGATGATCAAGGAGTTTTATATCTTGAAGTGATTGCTCTTCGATTTTTAGAATCGGAAAGCAAGTTCAGTATTGATTCCTTTAGTATCTGGACTTCCAACATACTCAATCGCAACCCCCAAATCTCGTGCGAACATAAATTGTAAGCCTGCCACAAGAAAGATGGTTTTCTCAGAAAGGGCCATACCTTTTTGAAACTCCTACCGAAGTCGCTTTTTGTCTAGAAAATCACAAAAAGTTTTCTGCTTCTTCTTAATTTTTTGTAAGCTTGGGAATTGTTTCTATTGTGAAGTCAAGCTTCTTGTTGTAGATATTATGAAAAAGCCTGCTATTTTCGATATTGTGTAGCAAATGACACAAGTTTTTAAATCGCAAAATTCTTGATTTTTTTCCCTTCCAATACCTTTCTATCTCCCTTGATTTTGGATTTAAAGACTCTTGAAAAAAATTATTATCTTCTATTGTGGTGTAATTTCCTTCTGTGCTTTTTCTGTCTTGCTATCTCTTAACTCATCTAAATATAGATAGGTAAAAAACTTAGTAAGTAAAAATTTTTGAGAATTATCCTCCTCCTTTATCTTTAAAGAAAACAAAGAGAGCTGGAAATATTCCCAATCCTCTGGAGTAAAGATCTGTCCTAGAGTAGAGGGTGTAGAGATTGAGAAAGTAGAAAGCATTAAAGATAAGTATAGGAATATGTATCACATCTTCTCTATGAAAGCATGGGAGCATTGCATTTATTGTTATATCTTAAAAGCAAGATTTTCTCATATTCCTTCTTTTGTCTTTCATGGTTAGCAATAAGTGAAGCTGTTTTGGCCGATTTTTAAAGATCTGCTTTGAAAGAAGAGGAGGTAAAGAGCAAAAAGAGGGGAGAATATTATTTTTTCTTCTCCTTAAACTCTTCAATCTTCTTCACTAACTCTTGAGGGAAT
>NZ_JAJTNB010000009.1 GCF_021300655.1 Helicobacter kayseriensis | reverse complement strand
TCTGACATATCTTTGACATTCCTTACATCCCAAGAACTAAGATCTTGATTGAAAGATTTTGCATCTGCAAACATATAAGCCATATTCTCCACTTGACTTACATCCCACTTCCCAAGAGGTTGGTTAAAGGGTGTTTCTGCAAACATTCTGTGCATATCCTCCACCCTACTCACATCCCATTTCTCAAGGGGTTGGTTGAAAGCAGTCGCTCTTGCAAACATTGCATCCATTTTTTTTACATTCCTTACATCCCATTTTTCAAGAGGTTGATTGAAAGGAGTGGCAATAAACATCCCCCCCATATTCTTCACATTCCTTACATCCCATTTTTCAAGGGGTTGATTGAAAGAAGTGGCTCCCGCAAACATTCTATTTATATCTTTGACATTACTTACATCCCAATCCCCAATAGGCTCATTAAATCTTTCATTCTCCCAAAACATTTTTTCCATTGTCTCTACATGAGAAGTATCCCATTTCTCAATCCCCTTATAACTCTTTCGATCTGTAGCTCTGCATTCTGGAAGATAGCTTCTAGCTCTTGTCCCATCCCTTGCCTCACAAAACAAATAACTCATATCTGTAATCTTGCTTGTATCAATCTCATCTAACTTAATCTTCTCATCTGTCACTAAAGCAATCAGTTCTTCCTTATCCTTAGGAAAATATTTCAACTCTGCAAAAAGAGGAATCATCCCTAAAAATAAGAATGAAATAAATAGAGATTTTGGATACATAAAAGCCCCTTTGTTTTGTGGTTTATTCGCTTTTGATCTCTCCCCCTTTGACAACAAGGCCATCCTTGCCAATGATGACTTCCACTCCTCCAGCTTTAAGGATGACTGTATCTGACTTGATTTGGATGGTGCTTTCTTTGACTTGGACATTGATCTGTTGATTGTCTTCTAGATTTATTCCAGATTCTGCAAAGATTCCTAATGCTTTTGTTTCAAGATTTGTTGAGTTGCTGTTGAGGATCGAAAGATTTTCAGATTGCAAGTCAATATTGTCCTTGGCTTTAAAATGAATTTGAGCTTGAGAGTCAAAATCCATATTATTTTGTGTGAGTATTCTGTATTCTCCTTTAATTCTTTCATCCATATTTCCTGAGATTTCTTCTATCTTGTCTCCCTCGATCTTAGAATCTAGATTTCCTCCAATGCTAATTTCTTTGTCTCCACCTATATTTTCATAAACCTCTTGAGATACTCTCAATTTGTATTCTGCACCTACATTAAACGTGCAACTTCCTCCCACTTGCGTGTCTTTTGAGAGAACGACATTTTCCATACTTTCTGCACCTATATTGATATCTCGCAATCCGCCGATGTTTTGAATATAGGCAAGTCCTATGTGTTCTGTATGGGTCCCTTGGATAGTGATGGATTTATGTTGTTTGATTGATTGTGAATAATTGTTTTGGATATTTTCTAGATAGTCTTTCTGTGCATAAAGATAGACTTCCTCTTGATTGTGCTGTGTTTTAAATACGAGTTCGCTTCTTTTGCTTGCATTTTCTTTCCCAAGAGAAGAAGCGCTGATGCTTGTATAGTGATAACCTTCGCCAAGAGAGTGCGGAAGAGGAGATGAGGAGTTGTATAGACTGCCAGCGATGATAGGTTTATCGCAATCACCTTCTAGAAATTGGATCAAAACCTCATTTCCAATCCTGGGAAGTGCAAAGAATCCTGAGTTTTCGCTTGCAGAAGGACTGAGCACTCTAAGATAGCAGGTGCTTAGGGATTGATTGAGATTGGATGAATGGTCTTGCGCAAATCGTTTTTGATCCAAATCAGATTGGGTAAGAGAGTATGCAAAAGCAACTCGAATCCTTCCTTGAGAATCGGTATGGATTGTATTTTTTTGCTCTTGTATGTTTTCTAGGATATTTTCTTCATTTTCTCCTACAACAAGCCCCAATAGCCCTCCATAAGCAATGGGTTTTTCGATAGGTTGAGTAAAGAACGGAATGTCTGAGGGCAAAAGTGTGAGGATATTGTGATAAGAGCTTGCCTGGGTGTCATCTCCAAAGGTGGAGGCAAGATTTGCTTTATCCTGAAAGTGATGTGTCAGTGAGATGATTTTATATCTTCCTTCTTTGTCTTTGAGCCATTCTGGAAGTGGTAGGGATGAGAGATTGTTGATCGTTATTTCATCGCCTAGCTTTAGAGCAATAATGTTGCTTTGAATCCCAAAGATATACCCCTCCATTTGTTTTCTAAGCGCAGAAAGATGAGAGTGTCTTTCTTCATAGGATGTTAGAGATGGATTGTGGCTTATATGATGTTGGAGCGAGGAGAAGCTTGAATTTTTGGAGTGCAGGGAGGGGGAGGTTGAAGTTTGTAAAGAGGAGGGAGTGAATGGATTGAAAGAGGAAAAAAGGTTAGTTTTGCAAGAGAGGTGATGAGAAAAAGTAAGATGATTGAGGTATTCCTCACCCAAGGGGTTGTTGGGATTGTCTTTATAGGGATGGGAGTGCTTGTCTGCTAAAGATTCGTAACTTGCTGATGCATTTTCACCTTGAGAGATAAATGGAGTGTCGCATAAGTAGATTTTGTCGTCTTTTTCAAGTAAAAAAATTCCTGAGTTAAAACAAATTCTTTGAATGAAATCTAGGTCACTTTCTTTGTATTGAGTCATATATTCACATACTGAATAATCTCCTTGCAAATGAGTGGGATCGATCTCTTTTTGCATTATTGGGGCATATGAAGACAAAATGCCCAATATGATATCCGCTACACTTTTTTGATAGAAAATACGAGAACTTATGCTGTGTTTAAGTAAATAAAGCGGAGAATGTAACACAAAAGAAAAAAAGAATCTTTGGTTGAGTGTCTTTTCTGTCTGTATGCTTTTTTGTATAAAGTCAAATCTCTCTCCAACAAGAAAAAACTTTTGATCTAGACGATCAACGCGTTTTGTGGAAATAGGGGAGGAAAGAGCTAGTGATGCATAAAAGAAATCTTGAATCTCGCTCAAAACTTCAATAAGATGATCTTGAATACCTTCATAATATACTTCACATTCTGCCCTTAGAATATCATCAAAGCTTTCAGTGATTTGAGCAGAAATAAGATTAAAGGTAAGTGTAGAAGTAGAATTTGGAAGAGAAAGAGTTAGGGTAGAGGACATTAAAGAACCTTTAGAATTGGATTTCTAATATAGAGCAATAAAAGCTTGGGCTTCTATTGCTAGCGATATTTGGAAATTTTAAGCCTTTCTCCAATCATCTGATCCGCTTGTTCCTCCAGCAGTATGTTCCCAAGTGATTTTTCTGTAGTTGAGAGAAACTTTAAATAGTTCTGTTTTGTCATTATTGGTTTGGTCTTGGGCGTTTGGCATAACAAGTGAAATGTTTGTAATGATCGCATCTTCAAGAATTGTTGTGAAATAATGCTCAGGTCCCCCAGAAGATGAAGTTCTAAACCAGTGCACTTCTACTTTTGGTAACTTCTCTCCTGTTGTAAGTGCATTGTAAAGAAGGGGAACGGCCTTGTTGAGAGAGCAAGTAAAAATAAAAGGAGTATGAACTCTCTGTCCGCTAGGTTGCCCACTTTGTGGATCTACAGGAACTTTGATTTCATGTTCGATTTCTTGAGCCATGACTTCATCTTCATGTCCTTCTTGGAAGCGGTTTCCAATACTTGCTTCAGTCGTTGCTCCGCTTGTGATTAGCCCCTGTTTAGATCCCTCGATTCTGATATAAGCTGGTTGCGCCATGTGTGACTCCTTATTTTTAATGTGATAATGTGTTTTTTCATTGTAACCAAGTTTTACAAAAAGAGAAAAAATTTTTTTAAGAATCTTTTTGAATGACAAGGCCATTATTTTTATGTTCCATGCTTTGCGCTTCTTTGCTCTTTTTGTATGAGTCGATTTGAGATTTAAGTGTTGATGAAGTTTGAAAAATATCTTTTTGGATTGTAATAAACTCAAAGAGATATATACAAAGAATTGACACAACAGGAACGACAAAGAGGAGAATCTTTGTAAAAACCGATAAGTATTTTTGCCAAAAAGTTTGATTTTCTTGATTTCTGTAGGCATATTCAAAGGCGACCATATCATTGGTGTTAAGTGTCGGAGTGATGCTAGAGGCGATATTTTCGCATAGAAAAGCGATTTGTTCTTCATGTTTTTTATCTACTGCAAAATGCCCCTTGTATCCCAATAAAAGACATGCATAGATGACTTCTAGCATGTCTTTGTTTTTTAATGGGTTTTCTAGCCATTTATCCATAATAGAAAAAAATTTTTTTCCATCACTTAACTCTTTAAAATAGCGCAATGTCAGGGTATTGTTGACATAGGAACTTTGAAGAAAAACTTCATTTTGCATTAAAAGGCCATCAAGAAAAACACAAAGGCAAAATTTAAGCCTTGCAATATCGATTTCATCATAAATCTTCAGCGTTGCAAGTGTGGTTGTTAGAGATACTATCTCATTGGCCATTTGCTCCCTAATTTGAGAGATTTTTTCTTCATCAAGATAGGAGATTTTGGAAAGTCTTTGGCCAAGAACAAGAAGCTGAAGGGAATGATCTAGGGCAGGGTTATTGTTAAGCCCTTGAATTTTTAATTCTTGAAGAAGGGAGGGTTGTTCTTCCTTGTTGTGTGTTTTATTCATTGTATTCCTTAATCTGGGATTGCCCACATTTTGATTTCTGGATCATCGATGATGTTGGAAATATAAAAAGCGATTCTTGAATCTCCCAATATTTCATGATACAAAGGATCATTTTTGTCAATTTTATAATAAACAAAATCATTTAGGTGGGGAAGAATAGGTGGGACAATCGAAAGCATTTCAATGCCAATCCCGTCTGATTGAGAGCTAATTTTTTGTCGAATCATTGCCTCAGATGTGACTTTGCTTTGTGATTGAAAATGTTGTTGGATAAAGGCAGTGCCTTTTGGGCTAGAAATAGCAAAATAAATACTGGATTGTTGAATGATAGAGAGATTATCAAAGGAGCAGAGATAGAATCCGTGTCCATTTGATGTCGTTGTGGCGCTGATATATTTGGGGGTTGCAATTTGAGAAAATAAAAACTTTGTGTGATCAATGAGAGTAATAATGCTTGAGCTGATGTCAAGGTGGTTGTAGGCAATGAAATCTTTTTCTTCTAGTTTAAAGTTGATTCCATAAAGATCGGCTTGAAATTCGATGAGTTTTTGATAGAAAAATTCTGGGTGAATCTTGGTTTTATGTTTGAGATAACTAAAAAGAATATTCCATTTTTTTAGCACACCAAGGGCAGCAAAGCTTGAAAAATCAATCGATGTTTTTGCTTTGCTTACATCTTTAATCCCCTCGACAAGTTGTGTGTAATATTGATTGGTTGAATAAACAATTTCTTCTAAAAAATTTGTGATGATAGGGTGTGTGGAGATGTTGAGTGTTGTGGGGATGAACTTCTCATCAAGCGTGATGTTTCCATTAAGGCCAATGGTTTTGATTTTGCAGATTGGAATCTCAAGTTCGTTTGAATTTTTTGAGCCCAAAAACCCCAATGAAAGTCTAAGAGAGGCTGTGAAAACATTGATTTGCTCTTGAGAAGTGGAAGAATGAAGTGCTTTTTCTTCGTTGCTCATAAAGAAGTTTGTATTGGTATCATCAAAAACTTTGGAGCCAATCGGAGTTGTTGATACGATGTAGCGTGTATCTGGAAGTGAGTTTTGAATCGACATGTCTGCAATCGTATCTACACTGATTGGAATCTTTAGGGCTACAATGCTATCTTGCATAATGCTAGGATTGACTTCAAGGGGATCGGGTAATCTATCATCGTTTGGGGCATTAAAGACGCTACCATCTTGAGCAACTCCGCTGATATAATCAAGGGCAATCTTGCCTTGTCGTAACATTTCTTGATTGAAAGAGCAGTGCAATATTCCAAAGAGATTGTCTTGTGTTTGAATTGTTTTGTAGTTTATGGTGTGTTCGAAATATCGCTCTTGTTGTTCAAAATGAACTCGATCAATGTTGATTCCATTGCTCCAAGCGATTTTAAGATGATTGATCATTGAATGAGCTCCTCGTTTTTATTTTTACCAACAATAAAGATCCCTTTTTTTGTGATTTGCAATTCAAGCAAATCTTTTGAAATTTCATCACTTTCTATGAGGGATTTAATCTTTTTCTTTTTGCTCATTCTATTGTAGATGACAAGAAATCCAAGGTAGGGAACTTCATTTTTATTGATTGTTGCAATGATTTTTTCATTATCTGGTGCAATTTGCATCCGTGTTGCATCAATTTTGTCTTTGCCTAGTATGGCATCTGATCGCTCAATTAGATCGATGGCGGAAGCATCTTTAAATTTTGCAGTATCTTTGAGTTGATAAAGGAAAATGGTGATTGGAACTGCATCGGCGTTGAGATTGAGATTGGAATCTTTGTCGTTTCTAACAAGGATTTGTTTTGAGCTGTAGCAACCAGAAAAATATAGCGAAATCAAAATCAGAGCAATAAAATTTATTTTTTGCATTACAGTCACCCTAGAGTAAAGATCTCAAATAATTTTACTTTATTGTGAAAAAAATGGACAAATAATTTTCTAGAAGCTAGGGGAAGCTTGGGATTTGTCTGCCATTGATGGGCGGTTTGATAAAAATAATAAGGCAAATAAGATCTAAAATATTTCCCCCACCTTTTTATTTTTTGAGATTATCGTTTGAGTTGATTGACTGTTTGGAGCATTGCATCGGCTGTTTGGATGCTTTTGGAGTTTGCTTCATATGCCCTTTGTCCAGTGATAAGATCTGTCATTTCTTCAACAAGCTTTACATTGCTTAGCTCAATAAAACCTTGCTTGAGTTGCCCAAGACCACCTTGACCAGCTACACCTGCAATAGGATCGCCTGAGGCATTGGTATTGAGATAGAGATTATCCCCTAGAGAATGGAGTCCTGCAGGATTGACAAAATTGACAATCTCAATTTGTCCCAATACTTCTACATCTGTTTGATTTCCTTGAACTGCACTGACTGTTCCATCGCCTCCAATGCTAATTTGGGTTGTTCCTTCAGGGATTGTAATTTCTGGGATCAGTCGATATCCATTACTATCCACGATTGCTCCAGTGGAATCGACTTTGAAGTTTCCACTACGTGTATAGCCAATATTTCCATCTGGGAGCTGAATTTGGAAAAATCCTTTTCCTGCAATAGCAACATCAAGGTTGTTTTCTGTTTCCTTCAAGCTTCCTTGTGAGAACATTTTAGAAATTGCGATAGGGCGAACTCCAAGTCCGACTTCAATCCCCGTAGGAGAAACAGTATTATCACTTGTGTTTGTGCCGGCATATTGCATTGTTTGATAGAGGAGATCGCTAAATTCTGCGCGTTGTTTTTTGTATCCTACTGTATTGACATTGGCAATATTGTTTGATGTTGTATCAATTTGCATTTGCTGTCCTAGCATTCCTGTTGTGGCTGTATGTAGTGCTCGAATCATTTTTTCTCCTTTATTTGGTTATGCTCTAACGGCTAGTTTTTGGATGGCTTCGGAATTGAGATCATCCATATGGGTTTTCATCACTTTTTGATACATATCTACAAGTCGATTTGTTTCTATGAGGCTAGTCATTTCAAGCACAGCATTTACATTGCTCTTCTCGATAAAGCCTTGAGCCAAAACATCATCATTGTTTTGATAGAGAAATCTGTCCTTGGATAAATCTTTACCGACATATTCATAAAGTCCGCTACCTGTTTTTTTGAGATATTTGGGGTTGGCAAAAGATACGATTCCTACAGATCCTGCTTCGATGATTTCTCCCTCAGGGGTTCTCATTGTGATATTTCCACTAGGGCTAAAAATAGCCTGCATTGAAGGGTTGAGAGTGATACCTCCTTCATGATCAATCCAATTGCGACTGAGGACTTTAAAGCCCTCTTTGGTGACTAGATTCCCCTCAGAATCGATATTGAAACTCCCATCTCGTGTGTAGCGAATGCCATCGGGAGTTTGAATAGCAAAAAAAGCATTTTCATTTTTGAGGGCAAAATCTAGTTCGTTGTCTGTCTGCATCAATGTTCCAACTCTTTGGTCGGTATATTGTTCTGTTATTAGTGGGACTTTATCCATTGCTCGATTCCAGAAATTAGCAGCCTCTTTTGTGTGATTTTCGATAGGAAGTTCATCTTGCTCTCCCTTAAGAATCCTTGTGAAATCGCCAATAGCGACATCGTCCCTTTTGTAGCTATTGGTATTGAGATTGGCAAGATTGTTGGCAATCATATCGAGTCGATTAAATTGTGTCACCATCCCCCCTGTTGCGCTGTAGTAACCGCTTTGCATTCCTTTGCTCCGTATAAATTTAGAATTGTTTTTGCAAAAGAAGCAATTGGTGTTCCACTACTCCTCTATGATTTTGAGTTTATTAGCTAGAGGTGAAAGTGTCATGCCCTGAATAAAAACAGAAATAAATACCATGAAAAAAACGATATTAAAGATTTGGTGTGATTTTTGAAGTCCTTCAAGATAGGGATATGTGGCAAGCACAATAGGCACAGCACCCCTTAATCCAACCCAAGAAATAAAACATTTTTCTTTGAAATTGTAACGGCTCTTAATGAGAGATAAAAAGACGCCAAGAGGGCGTGCAAAAAAGATAAGAAGAAAGGTTAGGATCAGCGCAGGAATCGCTTCATTGAAAAGTTCTGAAGGAAATACAAGAAGTCCTAATACCAAAAAGACAATAATTTGCATCATCCAAGCAAGGGTATCGTGAAAATCCAAGACATTTTGTTTGAAGGGGAAATCACTGCGATGAATGAGAATGCCTGCAATATAAATACATAAAAAGCCATTGCCTCCAATGCTTGAGGTAAAGCCATACATTAGGAGAAGCCAAGCAACACTAAGGAGTGCATAAAGATTGGCATGACTGATTTTGGCAAAATGGCAAATTTTAGGAAAAAGGATTCCAAAGAGAAAACCAAGTCCAATCCCAAGCGCAAATTGCAAAATAAATTCCCAAGCAAGCATCCAAAACGAGAATTCTTCCCAATTTTGGATTCCAATTAGATTGAGAATGGTTAGTGTTAGAAAAATAGCCATAGGGTCATTGCTTCCAGATTCTAATTCTAAGACATTGCCAATATTGTTTTTGAGTGCAAGTTTCTTGGCTCTGAGGATCGAAAAGACTGCGGCTGCGTCTGTTGATGAGACAATTGCGCCCAAAAGAAATGATTCTAAAAGCGTAAAATCAAGAAATAAGTGCGCACAAAATGCAATTGCCAAAGCAGTAATCAATACGCCAAAGGTTGCAAGAAGAGAACCCTCAAGAAGAATAGGTTTGATGTGAGAATAATTCGTAGATAATCCTCCATCATATAAAATAAACAAAAGTGCAATCGTTCCTATAATTTGAGCTGTTTGGGGGTTGTCAAATTCAATTCCCAAAATCCCCTCACTCCCCATAAGCATCCCAAGAATCAAAAAGATCAAAAGAAGAGGAATGCCAAATTTAGTCGAAAGCTTGCTTGAAAAAATGCTTATAAATAAGATTGCTCCAATTCCGATAAGATAAAATTCCAAATTCATTTTGTCCCCTTTGCTAAATCAATGTTATATGGATTGATTGTTTTTGAGAAAGAATTGTATTGATGAAATAAAAATCTTGAGAAAATGTGTGTTTTTTAAAATTTCAATAAAAAAATTTTGAAAATATATTGACTTTTAGAATTTTTGTGATTATAATCCCGCTTTTGGTTTTCAGTATTTAGCTATGAGATGACCCGTTAGCTCAGCTGGTAGAGCAACTCCCTTTTAAGGAGTGGGCCGTTGGTTCGAATCCAACACGGGTCACCATTTATTGATAGTTAAATGCAGTGGCCCCTTCATCTAGCGGTTAGGATACCACCCTTTCACGGTGGCTACAGGGGTTCGAGTCCCCTAGGGGTCACCACTTTTGACTTCAGATAATTTTTCTTCAAAGTTGGTCGCTTAGCTCAGTTGGTAGAGCGCTACCCTTACAAGGTAGATGTCACAAGTTCGAGTCTTGTAGCGACCACCACTTTGATTTGGAGCGGTAGTTCAGTTGGTTAGAATACCTGCCTGTCACGCAGGGGGTCGCGGGTTCGAGCCCCGTCCGCTCCGCCACTTCTTTGATTTCCCCATATTTTTTGTTTGACCCCTTCATCTAGTGGCCAAGGATACTACCCTTTCTAGGTAGACACAGAAGTTCAAATCTTCTAGGGGTCGCCACCAATTTTCATAATTTCATAAAAAATTTACAAATTTTGATAATGATTATGGCTTCCAATTTTTAAACAAGGAGACAAGATGGGAAAAGTGTTTCGAACCATCCATATCAATTTAAGCTTATTCTTTTTGCCTTTGGCATTGTTATATGCCGTGACAGGTGCTTTTTATTTGAGTGGATTCAATCAGGATAGTGGTGCAAAAGTTTGGAGTTTTTCCTCCCCAATGATTCCAAAAAGTGAGATTCCCAATGTGATCAATCGGTGGCTATCTGAAAATCATTTGAAGCCTATTTTACAAACCGAGCTCAAAAAAGGAAAAAATAACACTTTAATCATGGGGAGTGCGAGCTATAGTGCGAGTATTCAAAGTGATAAAGATGGGCTTAAGGTAGAGATTATCAAAAGAAGTCTTTTGGGAAATTTGATTATGTTGCATAAGGGAAAAGCAAAATGGTATTTTGATGTATTGGCTTATGGCTTTGCTTTTTCGATGCTTGTTTTTTATTTTTCTGGACTTGTGATGACAAAGTTTTGTAATAAACGAAGAAAACAGGCTTTGAGTGTTATGTTTTTAGGATTTTTTGTTGCTTGTATTGTGGGCTATTTGAGTTTGCAATAATTGATTGAGAAAATTGGGGAAGAGAATGATTTTGCTTTTAGAAGATGATGTTTTTCTTATGGAAATAATGGAAGAATTTCTTGTCTCTAGGGGGTTTGAAGTTGAATGTGTAAATGACGCTGATGAGGCACTAGAAAAGGCGCTTAATCAACAATACGAGCTTTTTATTTTTGATGTCAAAGTTCCATTGGGAGATGGCTTTTCTCTCTTGCGCCATTTGCGTGAGCACAAGATTCAGACACCCACAATTTTTACAACCTCACTCAATGCTATTGGCGATTTACAAGAAGGCTATGAGAGTGGATGTGATGATTATCTAAAAAAACCCTTTGAGCTTGAAGAGTTGTTTTTGCGTATTCAAAAATTGCTCAAAAAAGAAAATTCGTATTGGATTGAGTTTGGCGGGGGTGTGTATTTTGATTGTGTTCAAAAGCTTTTATATCGCGATCAAGAGCTATTGCCTTTGACAAACAAAGAAAATGAGCTTCTTGCATATTTGATTGAGAATAGGGGGAAATATTTGACTTTAGAGGATATTTCTTATCGTTTGTGGGGTTATGAGGAGCCAAGCTTTCTATCTTTGCGTGTCTATATTAAAAATTTGCGGATCTATATTGGTAAGGACAGAATTAAAACCAAGAGAGGCTATGGATATTGCTATGAATGAGGTCAAAAAAACAACGTTGCAGATCTTGTCTCTTTATTTAGTTAGCACCGCATTTTTCTTGAGTGTAATTTTTGGAACATGGTATTTTGGCGAGGTGAATGCAATCAAAACTCAGTCGTTTTATAAGATTGACAAGCTAGCTAAAAGACTCATCAATGTCTTGGCAAAACGCGAGGAATATGCCAATTTGCAGAATCTTGAGTCTCAAAAATCAGTTTTGCAAGAGATTTCTTTGGATAGAAAGCGTCGGATTATGGTTTTTGGAGAGAATGGCGAGCTGGTGTATGACAATATGAAGTTTTCTCCAGATGAAATCCCACAAGAAAATGGAATCTTTATTATCAACAATCATGTGGTGCTGAATTCATATGGAATCCCAGAGTTTTTGGACACTTCTTTTGATGGATACTATGTGTCATCTTTTGGGAGAGGGAATAAGGGGGCGGATAAAGCCTTTAGGGTAGTGATTGATGGGGGGAATATCGAGGGGTTATTGTGGAATCTGCGTCTCAAAGTTTGGGGTATTTTTGGATGTGCTATTTTGATGATGGGGACTGTAGGATATTTCTTGGTGCGCTTATCTTTGCGCCCACTGTATCAAAAAATTCACGATTTAGATGAGTTTATTAAAGATACAACGCATGAGATCAATACTCCCTTAAGTGTTTTGCAGATGAGTATTGAGCGTATCAATCAAGATAAGATTCCCCAAGAAGAGAAGAAAAAACTTCGCTATATTCAAATTTCTGCAAAAACAATTGAGAATATTTATCATAGTTTGGTGTATAGCTCATTTGGGAATCCCAAACAAGAGATTGGGAATGTCAAAATAGAAGAGCTTGTAATGGAGCGACTTGATTTTTTCTCCTTTTTGTTTGAGCAAAAGCGTATTGAGATCGTCAAAACACTTTCTCCTATGAGAACAATGATTGATCAAAAAGCAATGACCTTGGTTTTGGATAATCTTTTGAGCAATGCTTACAAATACACGCCAAAAGGAGGAGAAGTCCAAATCTTTGTAGGAGAGGATGAAAGGGGTCCTCTTCTTGCAATACAAGATAGTGGATATGGAATCAGGGCCAAAGATTTGGAAAAGATTTTTCATCGTTATGAGCGATTGGAGCACAGCGGAGGTGGATTTGGGCTGGGGTTAAGTATCGTAAAAAAAATTTGTGATGAATTTGAAATTGCTCTTGAAGTAGAGAGTGAATATCAAAAAGGAAGCAGATTTGTTTTGAGATGGAAAACGCAAAACTCTTAATTAAGAATTGAAATTTGCTTTAAAATTCTCTTTGTTATTTTTGAAAGGAACAAATTCATGAGCAAACGAGTGTTGGTAAAATTTTCTGGCGAGGCTTTGGCAGGTGGAGAGGGATTTGGAATTGATAGTGAGATTTTGAGCTTTATTGCTCAAGAAATTGAGCTTTTGAAAAAAGAGGGGATTGAAGTGGGGATTGTGATTGGCGGGGGAAACATTATCCGTGGGGTGAGCGCAAGTGAGGCTGGGGTGATTAAACGAACAAGTGGAGATTATATGGGGATGCTTGCGACCGTGATTAATGCAATTGCCATGCAAGAAGCGCTTGAGCATATTGGAATTGATACAAGAGTTCAGAGTGCGGTAGAGATTAAAGAGGTTTGTGAGACTTATATTTATAGACGCGCAATTAGACACCTTCAAAAGGGGCGCGTGGTGATTTTTAGTGCAGGAACAGGGAATCCTTATTTTACGACAGATACAGCGGCCATTTTAAGGGCAGTAGAGATTGAGGCTGATATGGTGATCAAGGCGACAAAAGTTGATGGTGTGTATGATAAGGATCCCAAAAAATATAGTGATGCTGTGATGTTGCAAGAGCTAAGCTATGATGATGCGCTTAAAGATCATATTAAGGTGATGGATGATACAGCGATTGCTTTGGCTAAGGATAATCGATTGCCTATTGTGGTTTGCAATATGTTTAAGCGTGGGAATCTTTTGAAGATTATCAAAGGACAAGATGGGTATTGTTCGATAGTCAAATAAACTTTTTGTTAAAATTCAAAGAAAAAAGGAAAAAAATGAGAACAGAAGAAATAGCAGCGAAAGCATTAGAGAAAACTGGGAACGATCGCTATGTTTTATCCAATCTTGTTTTTGCAAGAACAAAAGAGCTTAGCAATGGAGCAAAGCCTCTTGTAGATGGTGTTGATCTCAAGATTCACAAGCTTGCAGATATTGCAATGATGGAAATTGCCCAAGATAAAATTGCATTTACAGGTATTGATGCAAACTTGAGACGATAAGTTGGATCTTTTTTCATTTGTCACTTCTTGCAAAGAAATTTCCTCTTCTTTGCAAAAACTTCATTCTTTAACCCCCGTTACTTCACGAATCCAAAAAGCACTTGAATTTTCAATTGGTGCTCACAAAGAGCAATATCGCAAAAGTGGCGAGCCTTATGCAGTGCATCCTATTTGTGTTGCTTGTATTGTGGCTTATTATGGGGGCGATGAGGCGATGATTTGCTCTGCTCTTTTGCATGATGTGGTAGAGGATACGCATTTTTCTCTTGATGAAGTGAGATGTGAGTTTGGCGATGAGGTGGCTCAAATTGTTGATGCATTGACCAAGATTGTTGAGCTAAGAGAGGAGAATATTCCCAAGGGGATTCAGGATGCAAAAATCTTGGCTCAGGCTTCTTCTTTTCGCAAGGTTTTGCTCGCCTCTATTAAGGATGTGAGGGCAATTTTTGTCAAAATCTGTGATCGTTTGCATAATATGCTTACTCTTGATGCGCTAAGTGAGCAAAAGCAAAGAAAAATTTCTGAGGAGACTCTTGTTGTATATGCGCCAATTGCCTATCGACTGGGAATCTCTTCAATCAAAAATGCTTTAGAAGATCGCAGTTTTTATTATCTCTTGCGTGAGGAGCACAATAAGATTCAGGCATTTCTGGGTGAAAATCATTTGATTTTGAAGGGGAAACTAGAAGAATTTGTGCAAAAAATGAAGAATCTTCTTGTGCTTGAAGGATTTCAAGAGGAGAGTTTTCAGATCCAAAGTCGCCTTAAGCGTCCTTATTCGATTTATCTCAAAATGCAGCGTAAGGGCGTGGGGGTCGAAGAGATACTAGACTTACTTGCTATTCGAATCATTGTGCAAAATTCAATTGATTGTTATCGTGTTTTGGGGCTTGTGCATTTGCACTTTAAGCCCATTACTTCAAGGTTTAAGGACTATATTGCAATCCCTAAAGAAAATGGATATCAGACAATCCATACGACCGTCTTTGATAAGCGTTCAATTTTTGAAGTGCAGATTCGCACATTTGATATGCAAAAAAGTGCAGAGTTTGGATTGGCCGCACATTGGAAGTACAAGATGGGGAATCAAATTTCTCTTGATTGGCTAAGCAATATTGAATACAAAGATCAAGATATTGGAGAGTTTTATGAACTTGTAAAAAGTGATTTGTATCGCGAAGATATTGCTGTTTTTTCTCCTCGAGGAGATGTTTATTCACTTCCTGCAGGGTCTGTTGTGCTTGATTTTGCCTATGCTGTTCATACAGAGCTTGGAGAGAGTGCGATAGGAGCATATGTCAATCATCAAAAGGCTAATTTGCTAGAACGATTGAAAAATGGAGATATTGTGCGTATTGTGACGGGGGAGACAAGCGGAATGCGTTGTTCTTGGATTGATCTTGTCAAGACTTCTAAGGCAAAGAATAGAATCAGAATTAGTTGTCAAAACAAATTGAGAGAAATTAATCTTTTGATTGTGATGCAAATTTTGAAGACTTTTTTTGGCAAAACCTATGCTCAAATCCAATCAGCACTCTCAAAAAACTGGATCAACCCCAATGCAATCCTTAGCGAAGCTGAGATAAAAGATGCAAGCAAAAAATTGGTGGAATATTTTTATAAAAGTGGATCTTTGTTGTCGCGTTTGCGTTATTTGAATTGGGAGCTTCAAGAATATGAGATTGATAATCTCAAAATTTTAAGCCATAAGCCTATTGATGGTATTTTGTATGATTATTGTTGCTATCCTAAACAGGGCGATGAGGTAATGGGAATCTTGGAAAATCAAAAGGTGCTTATTCATCATAAGCTTTGTGAAAAGGCGAAAATTCAAGAAAATACAAAGATGGTTTTTGTAGATTGGACAGGCAAGATTGGGGCTAAATATAAAATTGTTATCATTTTGGAAGATACGCGAGGGGCTCTTGCGCGATTTTTGACGGATTTGGCAAAATATGGGTGCAATCTGACAGGGATTTTTTATAAGGGTTATCAAGATCAATTTTTGACACATTTTGAGGTAGATGTAGAAGTTGATTCTAAAATCGCCAAAGAGCTGAAAAATGGGATATCCAGTAAATATAAAATTGTAGAATTCCAAAATTTAAAAGATGCTTATCGGTAATTTGGAGAAAAAGATGCAGGTTCAAAACGCATTGAGAGATATTTGTCGCGGGACAAATGAGATTATTGCCCTAGATTATATTGAAACATTGGTGAAGCGATTTTATGAGACTGGAGAGCGATTTGTCGTTAAGGCGGGATTTGATCCAACTGCACCCGATTTGCATTTGGGTCATACTGTTTTGCTTCAAAAGCTTGCGACTCTTCAAAAACACGGTGGTTTTGTCAAATTTTTGATTGGAGATTTTACAGCCCGTATTGGTGATCCAACAGGCAAAAATGAAACACGTAAGCCTTTAAGTGAAGAAGAGGTAAGAATCAATGCCCAAACATATCGCGATCAGGTTTTTAAGATTTTAGATTCTAATCTGACAGAAATCTGTTTCAACTCTTTTTGGTTAAACAATCTTGGAAGTGCTGGAATGATTGAATTGACTTCAAAGTTCTCTGTAGCACGAATGCTTGAGCGCGATGATTTTACAAAACGCTACAAGGCAGGCAAGCCTATTTCTTTGGTGGAATTTATTTATCCTTTGCTTCAAGGTTATGATTCTGTTGTGCTTCAAAGTGATATAGAACTAGGCGGGAATGATCAGAAGTTCAATCTTTTGATGGGGAGAACTTTGCAGAAGGCATATGGAATCAAAAAAGAGCAATCTGTACTTCTTATGCCTTTATTGGAGGGGTTGGATGGGGTTCAAAAGATGAGCAAGAGTTTGGGGAATTATGTGGGGATTGTAGAGGCTCCAAAAGAAATGTATGCCAAACTTTTGAGTATTTCTGATGAATTGATGTGGAAGTATTATGAGCTTTTGAGCACAAAGAACTTAGATGAGATTGAAGAAATCAAAAGAGGCGTGAAGGAAGGTAGTTTTCATCCTAAGCACGCTAAGGAAGTCTTGGCTTTGGAGATTGTGGAGCGTTATCATGGAGAACGTGCTTCAAAAGAAGCCAAAGAGAGCTTTGATCAAGTTTTTAGCCAAAATGAGATTCCAAGTGATATTCCCTCTTTTGTTTTTAAAGAGGGAGAGTGGGTTTGTGCTATTTTGAAAGAGTGTCAAATGTCATCTTCTACCTCTCAAGCTCGAAGAGATATTCAATCAGGAGGTTTTAGAATCAATCAAGAAAAAGTTTTAGATATAGATTTGAAAATGCAAAAGGGTGAATATATTTTTCAAATTGGAAAGAGAAAATTTTCAAAAATTATTATTAAGGATTAGAATGCAGTTTGGGCCATTAAAAATTGGGAAACACACGATTAAATATCCTATTTTTCAGGGAGGTATGGGGGTTGGGATTAGCTGGGATAATCTAGCCGGAAATGTTTCAAAAGAAGGGGGATTAGGGATTATTAGCTGTGTAGGGACAGGATACTACAAACAAATGGAATTTGTTGAGAAGCTGGTAGCATCAAAACCTTTTGAAACACTCAATTTTTATTCAAAAAAAGCATTGAATGAAATTTTCAAAAACGCAAGAAAGATTTGCGGTCAAAGTCCTTTGGGAGCCAATATTTTATATGCAATCAATGATTATGGGCGTGTTGTAAGGGATGCGTGTGAGGCTGGTGCCAATTTGATTGTAACTGGAGCCGGACTCCCTTTGTCAATGCCTGAATTTACAAAAAACTTTCCTGATGTGGCTTTGGTGCCCATTGTTTCATCGGCGAAGGCTTTGAGGATTTTGTGTAAGCGTTGGGAATCAAAGCATAAGAAGATTCCTGATGCGGTTGTTGTGGAAGGTCCTTTGAGCGGAGGGCATCAAGGCTTTTCTTATGAGGATTGCTTTAAGGAAGAAAATAAGCTTGAAAATATCGTCCCACAGGTTTTGGAAGAAGCAAAAAAGTGGGGAAATATCCCTATTATCGCTGCTGGAGGGATTTGGGATCGAATGGATATTAATCGATTTTTGGCCCTTGGAGCAAGTGGTGTGCAGATGGCAACAAGATTTTTGGGAACTTTTGAATGTGATGCAAAAGCTTATCGTGAGATTATGCCAAAGATCAATGAGGAGGATATTGAGCTTGTTAAATCTCCTGTGGGATATCCTGCAAGAGCGATCAAAACAGGAGTTTTGCAACGCCTCAAAGAGGGAAATGCTCCAAAAATAAGATGTGTTAGCAATTGTGTGAGTCCTTGCAATAGAGGAGTTGAAGCAAAGGCTGTGGGGTATTGCATCGCAGATTCTTTGGGTGCAGGATATAAGGGGGATATGCAAAATGGACTTTTCTTTACAGGAGCCAATGGTCATAGAATCAAAAAAATTATTTCTGTGAAAGAACTATTCAGTGAGCTAGTGAAGTAAGTGAAATCTTTCATTGCTTTCTTTTTTGTTTTTTTGTCTGTCATTTGTGCTAAAACTCAAGCACTCAAAATACTTCAGGTTGTCCCCTTTGGAGAGGGACACATCAAGGTTACTTTCAATCGCGAGGTAACTTCAAGTGATCTTAAACAATATAGTCTTTCTGCCAATCGAAGCATTGTCGATATCAAGGGAATTTTGACAACACAAAAGAAAAATTACAATTTTCCCAATAAGGCTCGCATACAGATTGCCCAATACAATAAAACAACTGCGCGTATCATACTGCAGGCTATCCAGCAAAGGCACTATCAGATTCGGTTTTCCCAAAAAAATCTCTATATTGAATTAAAATCAAAGCAAAAGATTCAAAAGGAGCCTGTAACCCCAAAGCAAGCTAAGCAAGCAGGGAAGATCCAACAGGCAAGACCTAAAAAGCGTATCGTGATTGATGCAGGACATGGGGGGAGGGATTGTGGAGCTCTTGGTGTTTTGCGGGTTTGTGAGAAGGTTGTAACTTTGGCTGTAGCAAGACTTTTAAAAGATGAGCTTATTAAGAGAGGCTATGCAGTTTATATGACAAGGGATGCTGATAAGTATCTAGGATTGAGAGAGAGGACAAATTTTGCCAATGATCAAAGGGCGGATTTGTTTGTTTCAATCCATGCAAATTCTGTCCCAAAAACTTCCTCAAAAACAGCCAATGGTGTCGAAACCTACTTTCTTTCAACGGCACGAAGTGAGCGAGCAAGGAGAGTGGCAGAAAAAGAAAATAAAGACAGCATTGAGGTGATGAATTATTTCTCAAAACAAACCTTTCTAAACTTTATCAATGCGCATCGCTTGATTGCATCTAATAAGCTTGCAATTGATATCCAAGGGGGGATCTTAAATGCGTTGCGTCAAGATTATGCTCAAGTTTTGGATGGAGGAGTGAGAGAGGGACCTTTTTGGGTATTAGCTGGGGCGTTGATGCCATCAGTTTTGATTGAGATAGGCTATATCTCTCATCCACAAGAGGGAAGAAGAATCACTCATCGAGAATATCAAAAACTTCTTGCAAAGGGTATTGCAGATGGAATTGCTGGGTATTTTGCCAAAAACCCATAAGGTGTAAATTTGATAAAAAAGATTGTTGCTCCATTTTTTGCATATTTATTCTTTTGCTTTTTTGTGTTGGTTGTTTTGTCTTTGATCGTTTCGCAGTTTTCAGTGACATTTTCTCAGCTTTTTTTGCTTTTTAGCCAAGATGGACGTATTTTTGATCTTTTTTTGCATTTCTTATATTGTTTGGGGTTTTTGATTTGTCTGTATGCATTGATCAATGGAGATTCTAGAGACCAGCGGGAATCTTGTGAAATGTGGATCATTTTGGGACTCTGCCTTTTGTTTGTATATCTATTTGTATTTAGCCTCTTTGAGAAACAAGAAAGTCATTCTCTTTTGGAGTTGGTTTTAATACAAGAGCATTTGAGAAGTTTTGAGGAAGTGTTTTGGGATCATTTGGGAGAGATGATGGTTTGTGGATTTTTTTATATCTTTTTTTTACTCATTCCTTTGGGATGTGTGCTCTTGAGATATTTTCCCAATAGCTTACATCCTCTGGGGAGGGTTTTGCAAAGGTTGAGTCCATCTTTGAATGTTATGATCTATATTTTGATGGGATGCGCATTGCAGAGCTATTTTCATAAGGAGCATTGGATCTTTTATCTTGATTTGATTGCTTTGGGGAGTATTCTAGTTTTGCTTGGATTGGTTTTGAAGGAAAGGCGATGCAATCTGGGATTTTTTGAAGTTTGCAACCTAGTTTTTTTGGGTTTGGGAATCTGTGTCTTTACCCTTTCTTCTTCTTTAATTCATGATGCAAATTTTAATGCGCGATATGCTTTTTTTATGCTTGGTTTTGTGGCGTGGTGTGCGGAATGGATGATAAGTTTTGTTGCTTGGAGGGAGAGGTAGCCCTTAGGAAGTTCCTTGGGCTAATATTGGAGCATAAGTTTTTGAATGCTTTGGACCTCTGTAAAGCCATTTTGTAGCGCAAGCATTAAAATAATTCTTGCAGCTTGTGGAGTGTGCCACCATGAGGTAATAAAGCCATATTTTTCATCATCCACTTCTCCCCATTGTGTCACAGGACCATAGATCATCCTGCCCGCTCGAACGACTTTGATTCCCATTTTGCTTGCTTGAATGAGGACTTCTTGCGCACTTGTGCTGATGTTTCCATTTCCTACACCAGCGATGATGATCCCTTTTGCTCCAGAATGAATGCTCGCCTCCACTGCCTTTTCATCTAGTCCCGCATAACCATAAATAATATCAACGCGCGGGAGAGAAGTAATGGAGGAGATGTCAAATTGGCTATTGAGTGTGTGGAGTTGATTAGATGTTCTTAAAAAATAGGGTTGATTATTCCACATATAGCCCAAGATTCCAATATTTGCGGGTTTAAATGTATCTAGATGCACGGGATTGGATTTGGTTATGTCTGAAGCGCTGAAGATATTTCCATTGGCTGTCACCATAACCCCTTTTCCTCTAGATTCTTGAGAGCTTGCCAAAACGATCCCATCAAAAAGATTCTTAGGTCCATCTGCACTGATTGCAGTGGATGGTCGCATTGCTCCAACTAAGACAACAGGCTTGTTGCTTTTGATGACAAGTTGCAAAAACATCGCAGTTTCTTCAATAGTGTCTGTCCCGTGCGTGATGACAATCCCATCGATGTCTTTTTGCTGAAGGAGATCATTGACACGCTTTGCGATTGTGATCCAATCAGATGGAGTGATATCTTGACTTCCCTTTTGGAGAATTTGTTCGCTCTTGAGATTGGCATATTGACTGATCTCATCGGCAGGGAGGGCTTGTAATATGGTTTGAATTAGCACTTTTCCAGAATCATAGCTTGAGGTAGTTGCATCTTTGCCTGTTCCTGCTCCAGCAATCGTCCCTCCTGTAGCAAGAATGTAGATTGTGGGTTTTCCAAATAGAAGGCTTGCTCCTAAAAGGAGATAGAGTATGATTGTTTTGGCTTTCATTTGTGTTCCTTTGTGTTGAAATCAAGGAAGTTGTATCTTAAGGTAGAGGGTTTTTGTTTGGGGGGATTTAAAAAAGTAATCAATGAAATGAACTAGAGGATATTTTGTAACACAATATGGATGAGTTTTTGTGAAATGTGAAAAAATGTTTGGAAAATTTCTTTTAAAAGATTCCAAAAACCCCTAAGGACAAATTAAAATTACAACATTATTTTTTTCCAAAGGTGAAATGGATGCAGATTGAAATTTTGGTATTGGATTTTGGGAGTCAATATACACAACTCATCGCAAGAAGATTGCGTGAATTTGGTGTTTATACCGAGATCGTCCCCTATTTTGAAAGTCTAGAGAGTATTAGAGCTAAGCAACCTAAGGGGATTATTTTGAGCGGGGGTCCGGCAAGTGTGTATGAAGAGGGGGCATATAAGCCTGATTGTGGTGTATTTGATCTTGGAATCCCTGTACTTGGAATCTGTTATGGAATGCAATATATCGCTGATTTTTTTGGTGGGAGTGTTGTGAGGGCGGAACATCAAGAGTTTGGCAAAGCTACACTTGAATTAATGAGTGGGGGAGGAATCTTTGAGGGGGTGAAGCAAGAGAGCATTGTATGGATGAGTCATGCAGATAAAGTCGAGAAAATCCCACAAGGCTTTATAGAACTTGCAAAAAGTGGCAATACGCATTATTGCGCGATTGCTCATCAGGAGCGGAAAATCTATGCCCTGCAGTTTCATCCAGAAGTCGTGCATAGCGAGTGCGGAGGGGAGATGCTCAAAAACTTTGCAGTCAAAATCTGTGGAGCAAACACAGAGTGGAATATGCATCACTTTGCAGAAACAGAGATTGTCAAACTCAAAGAGATCGCCAAAGATGGTAAGGTGCTTTGTGCGGTGAGTGGTGGGGTGGATTCTAGTGTGGTGGCGACATTGCTTTATCGTGCGATTGGTGAGAGGGTGATCCCTGTGTTTGTTGATCATGGATTGCTTCGAGCCGGTGAGAGAGAAGCGGTGGAGGAGATGTTTAGAGAAAATCTTGGTGTGCCACTGATTACTGTGGATGCAAGTGAGATTTTCCTAGGCAAACTTAAGGGTGTACGAGATCCTGAAATGAAGCGCAAAATCATCGGAGAAACTTTTATTGAAGTATTTGAAGCTGAAGCTAAGAAGCATAATAGCAATGGAGAGATTAGATTCCTTGCTCAAGGCACGCTCTATCCTGATGTGATCGAATCTGTGAGTGTCAAAGGGCCAAGTAAAACCATCAAATCTCATCACAATGTGGGGGGATTGCCTGATTGGATGAAATTTGAGCTTATCGAGCCACTTAGAGAGCTATTTAAAGATGAGGTGAGGGCGCTTGGAAGAGAGCTTGGGATGCCCGAATCGATGCTTATGCGACATCCCTTCCCTGGACCTGGGCTTGCTATCCGTATCATGGGTGAAGTCAATAGCAAGGATTTGGAGCTATTGCGCAAGGCAGATACGATCTTTTTGGAAGAGTTGCATAGGAGTGGATGCTATGATAAGGTGTGGCAGGCCTTTTGCGTGCTTTTAAATGTTAAGAGCGTAGGAGTGATGGGAGATAATCGCACGTATGATAATACGATCTGCGTGCGTGCAGTGGAAGCTCTAGATGGGATGACAGCGACTTTTGCCCATCTTCCTCATGAGCTTTTGGAATCTATCTCTAATCGCATCATCAATGAAGTAGAGGGAATCAATCGCGTAGTGTATGATATCACTTCTAAACCCCCAGGTACAATTGAGTGGGAGTAGGAAATGTTGCAAACTCTTGATTTAAGTGTTGGGAAGGGATATAAAAATAAGTCACAAATCATTAGGAATGTGACTGAAAAATGGGTAGAGGATTATGGTTTTTGTCCTCAATGTGCAGGTGCTTTGGGGCAATGCCCCAACAATTCTCCCGTTGCAGATTTTTATTGCAAATATTGTGGAAAGATTTTTGAACTCAAAGCAAAAAATGGAAAAGTGGGGGCAAAAATCAATGATGGTGCTTATACGACAATGATTTCTAGAATTACATCAAATACAAATCCTGATTTCTTCTTTCTTAATTATGATTCTAAGATGAGGATTAAAAATTTTTTTGCCATTCCAAATTTCTTTTTTACACCTCGGATTATTGAACAGAGAAAACCTTTAGCTCTAACAGCAAAAAGAGCAGGGTGGGTTGGATGCAATATCTTATTGGATCAGATTCCCGAGAGCGGAAAACTCTTTTACATCCAGAACTACAAGATAGAGAGTCGAGAGAGGATTTTAAAAAAGTATCAAAATATTGTTTTCGTTGAAACTCAAAAATCTAAAGGATGGATTTTTGATATTATGCATTGTATTGAGAAGTTAAAAAAGAATGTTTTTTCATTATCTGATTTGTATGTTTATGGGAAAGAGTTACAACAAAAGTACCCTCAAAATAATAATATTCAAGCCAAAATTCGCCAACAAGTACAATTTTTGAGAGATAGGGGATATCTAGATTTCCTTGGAAATGGAGTTTATTGTTTAAGATAATTTTATTTCTAATGATATTCAAGCTTACCTAGATAGGTATATCAATAATTTTTTAGATATTGAGGTTGGTATCTATTGATGGTTACTAATTTTTTATAATTTAGTAAGGATAAAAATGAAAAAAAGTGAGTTTGATAAGTTATTGATTTCAAAAAGTAAAGAGGGGAGAAGTGATGGGGCTTATTCTCGGCTTTTTGGGGATAATGAATTGGGGGCGTTAATTAGTCGCATTCATGCAACCTCAATAAGCGCAGGAACATATTTGGAGAATGCGATTTCTGAAATCGCTTCGCAACTTAGCGTAAATGAAATACCCAATATTTTTAATGCAACACTTAGTGGTGGAGCTTGGATTGTCTCAAAAAAGAATCTTAAGAAGTATGTAACTCCTTATCTTAACTTAGAAAAACCTACTGAACCTGATTTTCTCATTGTTGATTCGCTCAATCAAAAATGCATTGTTCTTGAATTAAAAGACGGAGATAACTTTGACACCAAAAAGGCTCAAGGTGAAGTGTTAAATCTAAAAAAATATTCGGATGCATTAAATGGAAAACTTGCATATCCTTGGGTTTCAAGGATTGGGGTATGTATGTTTAATCAAGAAGAACATAAAAAAATTGTTGAGGGATTTAAGGGGCATATCGAAGAGAAAGATGCAATCACGGGAAGTGAATTTTGTATGTACTTGGGTTTAGATAAGAATGAAATTAACTCGGAAAGACAAAAAGCATGTAATCAAAATTTTCATTTTTTCATTGATGAGATTTTAAAGATTGAGGCAATTAGAAATATTTTAAAAAGTAAATTGGAGTAAGACTTGGCATGAATAATTTGCTAAATCAAAAGCTTGATTTTTGTGGATTAAAACTTCTTTCACAGATTGAAAATGAAAGTGTTGCCTTGGCTTTCTTTGATCCTCAATATCGTGGGGTGTTGGACAAGATGAAATATGGCAATGAGGGAGAGAGGCAAAAGGGCAGATCGGAGCTTGTGCAAATGAGTGAAGAAACCATTATTGCTTTTATCATAGAAATTCACAGGGTGTTAAAGCCAAGCAGTTATTTGATGCTTTGGATTGATAAGTTTCATCTTTGTGAGGGTGTGCGGGAATGGCTAGAGGGGACAAGTTTTCAGAGCGTGGATCTCATCACTTGGGATAAGGGCAAGATGGGGATGGGTTATCGCACAAGGCGACAAAGTGAGTATTTGCTAGTCTTGCAAAAAAAACCCATCAAAGCCAAAGGCACTTGGAATCTTCATAATATCCGCGATGTCTGGAGTGAGAAGCTCCCTCAAGAGGAGATCAAGCTCCATCCTCATAGCAAACCCAAAGGCTTGCAAAAAGCACTCATACAATCATGCACAAAAGAAGGGGATATCGTGCTAGATCCTGCAGCTGGGAGCTTTAGCGTGTTTGAGTGCTGTAAGGAACTAGGAAGGAATTTTATAGGAACCAACCTATCTAATTAATCCAATGATTTTACTTGGTTTTGAAGTCTGAGAAGCTATCCACCCCTGTTTTTGTCATCGGTCTAATTTTGCCCACTTTTTTCTTGCTTAGTGCTGATGTTAAGCTTATTTTCTTTGGGTGGTTGTCTTAGATTATCTGCTTTTTTCATGATGCAAGGTTTTCCCAAATAGCAGGGTCCATCCATTGCAACAAGAATGCTGATCTTTTTCCTATCCTCAGATATTTTATAGTCTTCAATTGTCAAGATTCTATCTCTTGGAAAAAGCAATTCATATTGAGTAGAAAACGCAGCTAAACCCTTGATAGATACAAACATTGCAAGAGAATATTTTGGAACTTTGATGGCTAATTCTACGATGCGATGTTGAAAAACACTATTTCTAATAAGAGTGGTAGACATAAAGCCATAGTCTTGGTATCTTTTGCTTTTTATGGGATCAAGGTAGCTTTTAGCAGAATCTAGAAATTTTCCATCTTTATAAATGTGGCTAAAAACAACATCTTGCCCAAGCAATCTTGAAAGAAATGAAAGATCTTCATATCGATAAGTGAGAGTGTCTTCAAAAATAATTGTTTTTGATAGGGCTTTATCAAGGATTGCAACCATCTGTTTTTGTTCGCTACTTAGTGAAGATAGAGGATCTCCTGAACGCAATTTGTTATTGATGACAACAAAATTTCCATAGGTATAGCTATAGATTGTTTTTTTCTCTTCCTCACTAAGTTTCAATCCATTGTAGAGATTACTCCACCAAGTAATTGCCTCATTTCCACTATAAAATTTTTTATAACCAGTCGTATTAAAATCTGCAATATTTCCAGCAAAACAAAAACCCTGAAGTATTGCAATCAATGTGATACAGAAAACTTTCTTCATGATAAACTCCAAAATCTATATAGTATTTATAAATATTATTTTTTATTTAATAGATTTCATCTCTTTTAGAGAATTGATAAAAATATTTTCCTAATTTTTCTAAAGAAACTTAGTTGTAGTTTGCGTATTTGAAGAGATCTTTGTGGTTTTTGTGTATGTGGAAAGATATTATCGTATATGTGGCTCTGTTGCTGTGTGTCTAAGAAATTTTTGTTGCAAAATAACTGACACAAAGATTGCGCAAGGCTTTTGATATTGGTATCTTGAGCTTTCAATAAGAGGTGTGTTAATTATTGAGAGGAATATTTGTTGGACTTATTTTATTGCTAGATGATAATAGATGCAGCCTTTGTGATATTGGTGATTAAAGTTTGACATTTTGTTTCCATTCTCAAAGCAAGAATGTAAGTGCTAAGATACGCCTTTAAATTCCCAGTCATTTTAAGATTCTCATGTTTTGGAAGGAAAGTTATGGCATTTGAATGGAGATTTGTATTTCTTGCGCTTTTGGCCGAATCATTTATTATTTATGCAAGTGTCCTTGTAAAGATGATTGATCTCTCTCCAATTATGGTGGGTTTTTATCGCGTGGCTTTGGCAATGCCCATTTTTGGATTGCTTGCTTTAAAAAAAACAAATATCTTCAAAACTCCTTGGAGAGATATGGCACTAATGGTGTTTGCCGGAGTGTTATTTGGGCTTGATTTAGTGTTTTTTAATCTTGCACTTCATCGCACAAGTGTGGCTAATGTGAATCTTTTTGCCTCTTTGGTGTGCTTTATCCTAGTGCCAATTGGAGCGATATTTTTTGGAGAAAAGGTCAAGTCGGGATTTATTGTTGGTGCTTGTGTTTCGTTTTTGGGTGTTGTGATGTTAGTGAAAGGGAAAGGCGGAGAGAGTGTTGCCACGCCCTTAGGCGATCTTTTTGCTTTTATCAGTATGGTTTGCTATAGTGTTTTTCTAGCCCTTGTGTTTGGATTGCGTAAGAAATACAGCACAATGCATCTGTTTTTCTTTGCTTCACTAGGTTCAAGTCTTGTTTTGCTAGGCTTGGGGTGGCATCTTGAAGGATTTTCTATCCCTCAAGATGCTAAAACATGGGGGATTATGCTTGCTATTGTAGTGTGTGGGCAGATTTTGGGACAAGGGTTTTTTGGATATATTATGGGAAAAATCCCTGCTCAAGTTTCTTCTCTTCTTCTCTTGTTTTCTCCTGTTGTAGCGGCAACTATGGGATATGTGTTTTTGCAAGAAAAATTGGGTTGGATTGAAATGTTGGGAATCTTTGTCATTATCTTTGGGGTTTACTTAGCTCAGAAGAAAAAATAATGGCGGACAGGGAGGGATTCGAACCCTCGGTAACCTTGCGGCTACGCATCCTTAGCAGGGATGTGGTTTCAGCCAACTCACCCACCGGTCCAACCAATCTCTCATCTAGTTGAGAGGATTGGAATTCTACCGTTTTTTTCCTAAAAAATGACAGATTTTTCAAAAAAATTGTTTTAAATAACTTTGTGCTAGACTTCCAGCTCTAACTTTATCAAAGGTGGAAAATTGATGAAAAAATACGCTTTTATTTTTCCAGGGCAAGGAAGTCAAGCCCAAGGAATGGGGGGAGATTTTTATCGTTCTTTTTCGATTGCAAAGGAATGTTTTGAGCAAGCAAGTGATCTTTTGCAAAAAGATATGACAAAGCTTTTGTTTGAGGAAAATGATGAGATCAATCAAACACAATGGACACAGCCCTCTATTTTTTTAGTGAGCTATATCGCACACAAAATTTTTCAAAGTGAATTTCCTCTTTCCTTTCAACTAGGATTGGGGCATTCATTGGGTGAGCTGAGTGCTGTAAGTATTGCTGGAGGCTTGAGTTTTGAGAATGGCATTAAGCTTACGCATCTTAGAGGGAAAATGATGACTCAGGTTTGTGAAGGAAAAGATGCTGGAATGATGGTGATTGTGGGCTTGGAAGATGAGATTTTAGAATCATGGAGCAAACAAGCAAGAGAAAGAGGACGTGAGATTTGGTGTGCCAACTATAATGGAGATGGACAGATTGTTTTGGCAGGCAGGAAAAAAGATTTGAGTGAAAGTGAAGCAGAGATCAAAGCCCTTGGAGCCAAGCGTGCAATGCTTTTGCCAATGTCTGTAGCAAGCCATTGTCCAATGCTGGAGGAAATGAGGGGAGAGTTTGAGGGCTTGCTTGAAGAGATGTTAATAGATTCTTTTTGTAGTCCTATTCTTTCTAATGCTACAAATGAACTTTATTCAACTAAGCAAGATGCAAAAAAGCTCCTCAGCCAACAACTAATTGCTCCTGTGTTTTACAAACAAGGAATTAGAAAAATCGATGAGGGTGTTGATGGATATATTGAGTTTGGGCATGGAAATGTGCTTAAGGGGCTAAACAAACGTTTGAGCACAAAGCCAACGCTAAGCATTTCGGATTCTCAAACTCTTAAAGAGAGCATTGAAATTTTAAGTGAGGGGGTATAGATGAAAGTTGCAATTTTGAGTGCGATGAGGGAGGAGATCACGCCATTTTTAGAGAAATATCCTCATTATTCTGTGCAGGAGGTGGGAGGAAATACTTATTATCTTGTGAAGGCTGAGGGATATGAGATCATCTTGGCTTATAGCAAAATTGGTAAGGTTCATTCTGCCCTAAGTGCTAGCACAATGATTTTACATTTTGGAGCAGAGAAATTGATTTTTAGTGGAGTAGCTGGCGGATTGAGTCCAAAGCTTAAGGTGGGAGATTTGGTGATTGCAAATAAGCTGTGCCAATATGACGTTGATATCAGCGCTTTTGGTCATCCTTTGGGGTTTATCCCTGAAAGTAGTGTGTATATCCAGGCAGATCAGAAGCTCAATGCTTTGGCCAAGACGGTGGCTCAAGAAATGGGGATTGGGCTGCATGAGGGGATTATTGCAAGTGGAGATAGCTTTATTGCAAGTGCTGAAAAGAAAAAATGGCTGATTGAGACTTTTGGAGCAGATGCTGTGGAAATGGAGGGTGCAAGTGTGGCAAATGTGTGCCATTTGCTTAAAATTCCTTTTTGTATTTTGAGATCTATTAGCGATAGTGCAGATGGTGAGGCAGATGTGAGCTTTGATGAGTTTTTGGAATCAAGTGCAAAAATCAGCGCAGATTTTGTAGAGGCAATGCTTAAAAAAGGGCTGTAAGTTTGCAAGGAGGAGGGAAGAATGAGAAAGGCCTTTAGTATGCTTGAGCTTGTTTTTGTGATTGCGATTTTGGGGATCTTGGCCTCTATTGCGATTCCAAAATTTTCTTTAACGCGTGGAGATGCACAAAGTATCAGTATCCAAAGCGATCTCAATCAAGCCATTAGCGCAATTCAGCGTGATGTGTTTGTGAGGAATTTGATGCCCTCTGACATTCAGGGAAACTATATGATTGAGGTGGCAGGCTTGAGCAAGTCGCGCTGGATTTCTGTTGGAAATGGAATCAAGCTTGCCAAAAATGGGGCAATTGATACTCAAAATGATTGCGTTGTGTTTGAGTTTGTTGATGGAAAAAATTTGCATGTACAAATTGCGCAAGTTGATACTCCATTGTGCCAAAGGCTCTATAAAGATTATGAAGAGAAAATCATCCCTCTTTTCGCTCAATAGAGGGTTTAGTTTATTGGAGTTGGTGATTGTAATCGCAATTTTGGGAATCATTGCATTTTGTGCTTTCCCAAGATTCTTTATTCAAGAAAGTCTGTGTTTATATCATCTTAGAAACCGCTTGCAAAAAGCAAATCAAGAGTTTTTGATGCATTATGCTCGCTCTATTACTGAAAATCAGGCACCCAAGATTGATTTAGTGTTGCAAGAATTGACCAAAAGAGATGATCCTAGATGCTATTTTGAGCTCAAGGATCATAGGTTAGTTGCTCATTTTGACACAAAAGCACTTGAGTTTGTGATCACTCCAAAAGATTTTTCATCTAAGCCTAAAATTTATTGCCAGCTTTCCAATCAGTTGTGTCGAAATTTTTGGGGGAAGCAACTCAAAAAATAATAAAATTTAATTTTTTATAAGGAGAGATTTGTGAGAAAGTTGTTTTTGATATGTGCTGTTGTTGTGGGTTGCTTTGCTCAGTTACAGGTGATTGAAAATAAGCCTGAGACAAAATCAGGATTTTTCTTTGGCGCTGGTCTTGGTGTAGGTGCAAATGCGATGAAGTTTGCAGGGATTCAAAATAATTTGTCCTACAGTGAAGATCAAAGCTATGCTTCATTTGTTGTTTCGGCAAAAGTTGGTGGGTATTATTATTTTACGAAGATGATTGGCTTGCGTTATTACTACAATTTAGATGTCAATTTCAATCCTGGTGAGAGCGAGGGGAGAGCACCAATTGAAGGATTCTATATTCTTTCAGGATCTCATACTCTTAATGCGGATGCTGTTGTTAATGTTTTTGCAAGTAGGAATATTGAATTTGCTGTTGTGGGAGGGGTAGGAATGGGGCTTGTAGCGGGAGAATATGGCGGTCGCTATAAGACTGTTTATGGGCCTACGGAAAATAATTTTGTAGATTTTGAATTTCGCTTTAATGTAGGTGCTAGAGTTATGTTTGATCAAAAATATGGTCTTGAATTGATGGCAAAGCTTCCCGTGACTCCAATGACTCAAGTTGCTGGTGATGGAATCAATTATAGAAAATCTTCACCTTATTATTTCACGCTTGATTTTGTAATGGAGCGTTTCTAATCTTTTGACTTGTTTGAGTTGGAAAATAAGTGAAAAAGATTCTAGACTGCTTTGAATATCTCAAGAGGTATCAGATAGATTTATTTGAATCTATCTGCATTCTTTTAGAATGCTTTATTTTAAAGCAAAATCATCAGATCCCCTCTCTGCTTCAGAAGGCACAAAGGCGTCAAAAAATTTATGAGAGCTATCTCTCTGCGCTCAATCAATATGTCCAAGCAACACCTCCCAATCCTCATCTCAATCTTGCTAAAGTGCTTAGAGTTGTGCAAGAAACACCATTGCAGAATCTTGGGCTTTTTTTTGACCTTATTACTCAAAAGAAAACCAACAACAAGCTTTTCTTTTATACAACTCCTCTTGAAGTGAGCATCCTGCTTAATGCTCTTGCAGATTTACAGGAAGGAGAAAGTCTATATAATCCTTGTTTTGGGCTTGGAAGTCTTTTTTTGCAGATTCCAAAAGGGGTGAGTATATATGGAGAGGAGCTAGATGAGCGATTTGTCAAGATAGCCTCTCTGATCTGCAAGCTCAATCAAACAGAAGCGACTCTAATGTGCAATGATGTCCTCAAACAACCTGCATTTAAGGATATTGATGGGTTTTTGCAGTTTGATAAGATTATCTGCAATCCTCCGCTGCACTCTCATCTTGGCACAAATTACATCAAAGAAGATGAGCGATTTCGTGGATTTGTATCCAAAAACTATCCTGAATTGGTGTTCTTTTTTCATGCGCTTGTACATCTTAAAACGCGTGGTGTGTTTATTTTGCGTAAGGGAATCTTTAAAAATCTTGAATCTAAATTTCAAGAGAAGCTTTTGGGGAGATTGGAGTGCATTATTGATCTGCCAAAGAATATTTTTCCCTATCAAAATCATGATTTTTGCATTGTGATTGTTGGGAAAAAAACAGACAAGATTCTCTATATTGATGCAAGCAAAAAACACTTCTATCAAAAGGATGGAAGATATCATCGACTAACTCATATTGAGGAAATTGTTGATCTCTACTCACAAAGAAAACTAACTTGCTATTCAAAAACACTCAATGAGATTGACGAGATGTTTGAAAACTCGCAAAGCGAAGAGGGCGTGAGGCTTTCTCAAATTGCTCAAATCTTTAAGGGCAAAAGAGTTTATGGATGCTCAAAAGATGAGAAAATTGAATTTTTTGAGATTGGGTCTAGTGATTTTGAGTCTCTTGGCTTTAGTAATCATTTTGATCATTTGAGACTTGAGGGGCAGATTCAGAAGGTTATGGAATATGCGTTAAAGCCTTATGATATTTTGATTTCTTGGAGGGGAAGCTTTCCTAAGGTTACAATTCTTTCTCCAAAATTATCTCATTTATGTGTCGCAAATATGGGGGTGATTGTTGTAAGGGCTCAAGACCCACAGAATGCTTTGGGGATTTATACCTATCTTTTTAGCTCTGTGGGATATCAAAAATTGTGTGAGATTTGCACAGATTGTCTGGAGATTAAGAAACTTAAAAATTTTGTTTTACCCTCTAATCTTTCCCGTCATATTTCTTATTTTGGTGAAATTGAAAAATTATCTTCCAAGTTGCGTTCCATCCAAGATGAAATCACTCATTTGAAGGATTTGATATGAAAGCTTTACAATCTCAAATACGCGATGTGAGAAGTGGAAAGGGGGTAAAGATCATTGAGCCTTGCAATTTATATGAATGTGAATTGGGAGATGAGGTGTTTGTCGGTCCTTTCACGGAGATCCAAGCCGGTGTCAAGATTGGTGCAAGAAGCAGGATACAAAGCCATAGTTTTATTTGCTCTCTTGTTGAGATTGGCAAAGATTGCTTTGTAGGGCATGGAGTGATGTTTGTAAATGATTTATTTGCAGAGGGGTATCCCTCCAAGAGTAGCTCTGAATGGAGGGCGACAAAGATTGGCAATCAGGTTAGCATCGGATCTAATGCAACAATCTTGCCTGTGAGAATTTGTGATGGTGTAGTGATTGGCGCTGGAAGTGTGGTAACAAAAGATATTGCACAAAGAGGAATTTATGCAGGAAATCCTGCGAGAAAAATAAGGGATTTGTGATGAAAAAAATCAAATGTGCCATTATTGGGTATGGTTATTGGGGAATCAATATTGCAAAAAGTTTAGATAAATGGGGTTTGTTTGAGATTGAGACAATTTTTGATGAAGATATCTCGCGTATTAAAGAGGCTCAAAAGCTGTATCAATTCAAAATTTACTCAAGCTATGAGGAGATTTTGAAAAATGATGCAATTGAGGCGATTTTCATCATTACTCCCCCTCAAACGCATTATCAGCTTGCCAAAAAGGCAATTATGGCAGAAAAACACCTTTTTGTCGAAAAGCCATTAACGACAAATCTGAAAGAGGCTTATGAGCTTTATGAGCTTGCAAGCCAAAGAAATCTCAAGATTCATTGCGATCATGTTTTTCTTTATTCTCCTGCGGTTGGCTACTTAAAAAGCAATATTGAAAGCTTTGGAGAGCTTGTTTATATTCACTCAAGGCGCATTAATCTCGGGCTTTTTCAGAGCAATGTAGATGTGATTTGGGATTTAGCGATCCATGATTTGAGTATTATTGATGCCCTTGTTGGACTTGAAATTAAAAAAGTGAGCACTTTTAGCAAGAAGTATCAAAGCTATCCCAATGATGCTTTGGCCAATATTAGCATTGAGTTAGAAAGTGGAATCATAGCCACAATTAGCGTATCTTGGCTTAGTCCTATTAAGGTGCGAGAAATGATTATTGGGGGAAGCAAGAAAAGTGCGGTTTATGATGATGTGCAACGAGATAAGATTCGAATCTATGATGCAGGAGTTGTGATTAAAGATGAGTTTGATAAAGATACTCTTTTTGCAAAAATGGTGGAATATCGATTAGGGCAAGAAGAGGTGCCAAATCTTCCTAGTTATATGTCTTTAGATGCCTCTATTGAGACCTTTTATCATATGATCCTGCAAAATGGACCTTCTAATCGCGATCATGTTTTGAGGGTTATTGAAGCCTTGGAGATTATCTCAAAAGCATAGCCCACCCCATTTTTAGGGTTAGAGCATAAGTGGAGCCAAAATAAAGCCTAAAGCCACGCTAATCCCAATTGACAGAAGTCCTGGAATCATAAAAGAGTGATTGAAGACATATTTTCCAATTTTAGTTGAGCCTGTATCATCCATTTGTACAGCACCCAAAAGAGTTGGATAAGTTGGCAAAACAAATAACGCACTGACTGCTGCAAAAGAAGCAACGACAATATAGGCATTTTCTATATTTCCAGAATCAATCCCAAGAGCAACTATAACAGCGGGCATTAAAGCTTTGGCTGTTGCTGCTTGAGAATAAAGAAGCATTGATCCAAAGATCAGTCCAACAGCCAGAAGAAATGGATAATCAGTAACCATTGCTGAAGCATAGGTTTTGATTCCTTCAATATGCGCTTTGACAAAAGTATCGCCCAACCACGCAACGCCCAAGACACAAATACAGGCAACCATTCCGCTTTTAAAAACACTCGAATCGGGTATTTGAGCTGGTTTGACTTTGCAAAATAAAACAATCAAAGATGCAACAACAAGCATAAAGCTAATGATTGCTCCATCTCGTGGCAAGACAACTGGATCGATTAGTTTAATATTGTTTGAAATTGCGCAGGCATAGGCGACAACAAACAAAACTCCAATAAGAAAAAAGCCAACAGAAAGCTTGGCGCTTGAAGTAATGTTTCTTTGATTGTGGCCTTTGGGTTTGGAAACTAAGCCTTGAGCAAGTCGCTCTTGATAGGTTTTGTCTTTGCTCAAATCAAGTGAGCTAAAGGTGCTAACAAGGAATGCTGTAATCATGCATCCACAGAAAGTAGTCAAAATCCAAATCCCAAGCAGGCTTAAATAACTCATTCCTAGGGGTTCTAAAATACCTGTCATATATACAACAGCAGCTGAGATAGGTGAGGCTGTGATGGCAATTTGAGATGCAACAACAGCAATGCTTAATGGGGCTGATGGTTTGATATTTGTGCTTTTGGCCACATCGATAATGACGGGCATCATAGAAAATGCTGTGTGCCCCGTTCCGGCAAAAAGTGTGAGTGTGTATGTGATGAGTGGTGCTAGATAGTTGATATATCGTGGATTTTTGCGCAAAATCTTTTCAGCTAGATCAACTAAATAGTCCATACCACCAGCTACCTGCATTGCAGAAATTGCTGCAATAACTGATGCAATGATCAAAATGACATCTGTAGGAATGGAACCTGGCTGTAATCCCAACAAAAGTGTAAGGACAACAACTCCTACTCCACCTGCATATCCTATACCAATGCCCCCAATTCGGACACCAATAAAAATGGTGCCCAGCAACACAATAATCTCTAAAGCAATCATCTTTTCTCCTTGGTTTTACTTTTGAGCTTATTATTTTTGCATTTTTTGTTTATCTTCATTCGTCATATGGGGTTTGAGCATATTTTCTGGTTTGAAGATTTCATCAAGTTGGTTTTGAGTGAGCAATCCTTGTTCTAAAACGATTTCACGCACCCCTTTACCTGTTTTGAGTGCTTCTGTAGCAATCCAAGCAGATTTTTCATAGCCAATGTAGGGATTGAGTGCAGTAACAATCCCAATTGATCCAAAGACATAATTTTTGCATACTTCTTTATTGGCTGTGATTCCATCAATGCATTTGCTTGCAAGAGTTCTCATTGCTTTGCTTAACATCTCCATTGAGTTAAAGAGAGCATATGCCAAAACTGGCTCCATAACATTGAGTTGAAGTTGTCCAGCTTCTGCAGCAAAAGATACAGTAACATCATTTCCAATGACCATAAAGCACACTTGATTGACTACTTCGGGGATCACGGGATTGACTTTTCCAGGCATAATTGTGCTACCAGGCTGCATCTTTGGAAGTGTAATTTCGCCAATTCCTGCTCGTGGACCAGAGCTCAAAAGTCTAAGGTCATTGCAAACCTTTGAAAGTTTAACTGCCACACGCTTTAAAACACCGCTAACTTGGACGTAAGCACCATTATCTTGTGTGGCTTCAATGAGATTTCCTGCAGTAATAAAGGGTTTGCCTGTCACTTCTTGAAGTTTCTTTTCGACAACTTTTGCATAATCAGGATGCGAATTCATTCCTGTTCCAATTGCTGTTCCACCTAGATTGATCTCTCGAATCAGGTTTCTTGCTTCTAAGACGCGATCAATATCCTCCCCGATCATAATTGAAAATGTTTTAAATTCTGCTCCAAGGGTCATGGGAACAGCATCTTGAAGTTGAGTTCTTCCCATTTTGAGGATGTCTTTGAATTCTTCTGCTTTGCGATCATAAGATGCTTGCAAAAACTTCATCATCTCCGCAAGATGTGTAAGTTTGTCATAAATTGCAATTCTCATTGCCGTAGGGTAAGCATCGTTGGTTGATTGGCTTAGATTGACATGATCATTTGGGTGGCAGTATTGATATTGTCCTTTTTTGTGTCCCATTAGCTCAAGGGCGATGTTGGCAATAACTTCATTTGCATTCATATTTGTACTTGTTCCAGCTCCACCTTGAATCATATCGACAACAAATTGGTCATTGTATTTTCCACTCATAACTAGATCACAAGCTTGGCAAATGTAGTTTTTGAGATCACTGCTAAGCAGTCCAAGTTCGTAGTTGGCAAGGGCTGCAGCTTTTTTGACTTGCGCTAGCGCAATAATGAAGCTGGGAAAATTTTTTAATTTATCATGAGAAATGTCAAAGTTTTCCAAAGCTCTAAAAGTTTGCACACCATAATACACATCTTCTGCAATTTCTAAGTCTCCCAAGAAATCATGTTCAATTCTTTTCATTTTTTCTCCTTTGTGCTGATTTGATTTAATCTTAGAGCTTTATAGGCTAAAAAGAAAAACAAGAAGACTTTTTTGCATTCTTGATTATTGAAAATATACGAAATGTTACATCTTCTATTCTTTCTTCTTTGAAAAATAACTTTTTATAGATTGTTAATAGTTACTATGACTTGAAATTGAGCTTAAACAATTGCTTGTCAAAAATAGAAATGTGAAAAATCGCCTCAAAAACTTTGATATCAAGCAAGGTTCCCTTGACTAAGATTTCGTATTTTTTATTGTTAGATTGCTTGATGCTTGCCAAAAAAAGCATCTCTTGTTCAAATTCAATGGGTGCCAAAAACTGAACATCAGCTTTGATTGTTAGGGCATTTGGCTGATTGACAAGACACATTGCTGCATAATTGGCAGCATTAAAAATAAAGCCAGAGTGAATAAGATTGGTTTCATCGCTAATCATTTGTTGCGAGGGATAAAAGGATGTGATGAGCTCCTCTTGTGTATGTTTGAGGATTGTTCCACAAAGTTCGGGCTTGAGCGCATTGCATACAGATAGATCAACCTGTACTGACTGAGATAGATGATCCATTATTTTCTCCTTAACTTAAAATATCCTCTGATTGGGGCTTGATATCCCTCAACTGTTTTGTTGGAATCATTGGGATCTAAGAAATTTTCCAAGCTTAGACTATCTATCCATGATGTTTTTCTTTGTTCTGCTGTGTTGGTTTGAACTGTTGCAAAACATTCAAATTCTATAAATCCCGCCCTTTCACACCATCCCTCAAGGGCTTTAATGCTTGGAATAAAATATGCATTGCTCATTTTTGCATAACTTTTGGGTGGGCATAGCGCAATATCTTCTTCACTTTTTAAGATCAAGGTATCCAAAATCACCTCACCTTGAGGTTTTAGAGCTCTTGATAGGTGTTTGAGTGTCATGACGGGATCGGTGCGATGATACAAAACACCCATACACAAGATGACATCAAATAGCTTAGGATATGCGGGCAAGTCTTCAATCCCTAAAAGTTCAAAAGTGATTTGGCTTTGCATGAAATGATTGATGAAGTCAAATTGACATTTAAAAAGTGCATAAGGGTCAAATCCTGTGAGGCTTTTAGGAGAATAGGGAATCATTTTGAATAGATAATATCCATTGTTGCATCCAATATCGGCAACATCTTTATCTTGAATGTTGAGATGGGGTGAGATGAGGTTAAATTTTTTAAAGCTTTGCCACTCACTATCAATAAAAAGATCATCAATACTGAAAGGCCCTTTTCTCCAAGGTTTTAGATTTTGGGCAAGTTCAATAATGGCTTGTTTGGTTTGTGGGGAAATGGGCGAGGATGGGGTGATTGTGATTGCATCTAAAAAAGAAACTTGATTTTTGATTTTGGGGAGGGAGGAGATGGCTTGAAGAAGTGGAGCAATGTTTTTGGCCTGCAGTTTGTGGTGCTGATTAGTCATTGAATAGACTCTTTTCTTCTTGGGAGGTTGGAAGATGATTGACTAAAAAGGCGGTATCTATCCCCAAAATGAGAGCGAAGTTGAACGAGTATTTTTCTAGAGATTCTAGAAGAGAATCCGCATCTTCATAAGTCATACATTCTGGAAAAAGATCACTTTTTGTTGAGGGGACAAAGAGGCAGATTTTGGCCCATTTTGCATTTTCTTTAATATAGTCAGCATAATATTGGAAATGATCTTGGCGTTTTTCTGCAAGCAAAACGCGACCGCTTTGCCCATAGGGGCAACGAATACCCTTGGAGGTGATAAAAATGGGTTGCAAATAAGGAATACTCTCAAAATTTCCTAAAGAAAAATAAATTTCCTCATTGAGAAAAAGAGTGATCACAGAAGAGAGATATCCTAAGAAAATGCTTGGTAGAGAAAGAGTGTAGCGTTTGGAATCAAAATAAATTTTACTATCAAAAAGGGTGCAAGAAATGATTTTGAATGGCTCGTGATCTGGGATCATGCTAGAAGTATAATCAAGCGGAATGTCTAGTAATGTTGGGTTGTTGGTTATGATTTTTTGGATTCCCTGCTTTTGTGTGATTTCTAGAAATTCGCTGTGATCTCCATCTAAGAAGCTTAGTGTTGGGTCTGTTGCAAGCTCTTTTGCAATTTCAAATTCAATATTTTTAAGATAGAAAAAAGCGATATTGCGCGAGAGGAGTTTGTAGCGAATGAGGCGTGTGGTAGCATCCTGAAGAGAATCAACCCTAATCCATGCACATTCATCATCAATGATTTGTAAGTCGCCATCTTCAAACAAGATTCCATAAGCACCCAATTTGATGGCCTCTTTGGCATCATCTTGGTTTGTGGCAATAAAAAGACTCCCGCTACAAACCTTTTGAAGAGAAGAGGTGATATTTCCAAAAGAGGAAATTTCTGGATCATTTAAGAGGTGCCCATTAATGATTTCAACAACTTCGTTGACTCTCAATTTGTTTCCTTAACCAATTTTACTTCCATTTTTCAATATGCCCTGAGGAGTAATGAGCTTGAGTGAATTCTCATCTTTGGCAGATAGAATCATTCCTTCACTTATTAACCCCATGAGTTTTGCAGGCTTTAGATTCGCCACAACGCAAACTTGTTGGCCAATGAGCTCTTGGGGATTATAATATTTTGCAATTCCTGAAACAATTTGGCGATTTCTTCCTTCGCCAAGATCTACTTGAAAGCAAAGAAGCTTATCGCTACCTTCTACAGCTTTTGCTTCTTTGATTTCCCCAACTCTTAAATCAGAGAGTAAAAAATCGTCTATTTTGATCATTGTTGAAGTGGTTTTTTCTTGTTGAGCTTGTGCTACTTGCTGCGAGGGTTGGATCTCAGATTTTTCAAGCTTAGGGAAAAGAGGATCAATTTTTTGAAGTTGGAACTTTGTAATATTTTGATGGAGCTCTGCGATTGATCCTTCTGTTTGTCCTAGAGCAAAAAAGATTTTCTGAGCACTTGAAGGCATTGCTGGGGAAATTAAAATAGCTCCCTTATAAAGAAGATTGCAAAGCAAGGTTAGCAGTGCTTGTGTTTTTTCTTTTTTGTGATGTTTCATGAGATTCCAAGGTTCATATTGGCTAATGAGGCCATTGCCCAATGTAAAGAGCTTCCAAACCTCTTCAAGATAGCGGTTGAAACGTGCTTGAGGGATTTCAAGTAGAGCAGAAGAGATGATGTCTTGGATTTGTTTAATTTCTTCGGGAAAATATTCTTCGACAGAAGATTCTAAAGAAAGAGAAAAATATTTTTCGCTCATTCCAATGATGCGATTAAGAAGATTCCCCAAATCATTGCTTAAGTCAGAATTGTTGCGTTCAATGAGGGCATTGAAACTGAAATCCCCATCTTGTCCAAATGGCACTTCTCTTAGAAGAAAATAACGAAAAAGATCATTTCCGTATTTGCGGGAAGTTTCTCTTGGATCGATGACATTGCCGATGCTTTTGCTCATCTTTTGTCCTTCATTGAGCCACCAACCATGGGCATAAATCTTTTTGGGTAGAGGAAGATTGAGAGAAAGCAGAAACGCAGGCCAATAGACTGCATGAAACCTTAAGATATCTTTTCCTACAAGATGGATCGCTTCTTTCCAAAAATCCATTTTCTCCTCAGCTTGTCCGTAACCTAGAGCACTGACATAATTCATTAGGGCATCAAGCCAGACATAGATGATGTGGTGTTTTTCTCTAGTTTGATTGGGGATGGGAATACCCCAATCAAAAGTTGTGCGTGTAATGGAGAGGTCATTGAGGCCTTGAGAAACAAAATTGATCACTTCATTTTGTCGATAGCTTGGGAGAATAGGATTGGTTTGATACCATTTGAGGAGTTGATCTTGGTATTTAGAGAGAGCAAAGAAGTAGCTCTCTTCCTTAATGAGTTGTGTGGGCTTTCCGCAATCTGGGCATCCTCCATTTTCCTTAAGCTGAGTTTGGGTAAAAAAACTCTCACAGCTAACACAATAGTGTCCTTCATATTCTCCCAAATAAATATCCCCCTTTTGTTCCATTAGTTTAAAAGCCTTTTGAACTGCTTGAATATGATAAGAATCCGTAGTGCGAATGAAGTGATCATAAGAAATGCCCATTTCATCCCAAAGCGAACGAAACACTTGGCTGATCTCTGTGGCATATTCCATAGGGGTTTTTCCTCTAGATTGGGCAGATTGTTCAATTTTTTGCCCATGCTCATCTGTTCCTGTAAGGAAGAAAGTTTCTTTGCCCTCTAAGGTGTAGAATCTCTTGAGAAAATCAGCAATAATTGTTGTGTAAGCATGTCCAATATGAGGGACATCATTGACATAATAAATCGGTGTAGTGATATAACTTTTCATATTCTCATCTTTCGTTTTCATAATTAAGGTATGAAATTTTAGCAACCTTGTGGTTTTTTTAATAGAAGAGTTTGATGAGTGTATTATTTCGGAGAGAAAATCTCTCCTTGTTGCTTAATATAGAATGACATAGACCTTTTGGGGTCCATGCACTCCAAATACGACTTGAAGTTCAATATCTGCAGTTCTAGAAGGGCCAGCAATAAAGAGAATATTGCTGGGCAAAATGTTGGGATGTTGTATCTTGATATTTGAGAGAACCTCAGAAAGATTATTTAAAATCCTTTCTTTTTTGAGCAAAATAATACAATGCTGAGTGATCAGTGAAAGAAGCCTTGGCTGAATATGACTTGAAGTAAGTGCAACCACGCCTAGGTTCGCCACCCCATAATCTGCTTCCAAAACCCCACATTCAATTGTAAATAGCTCATTTTTTAGTTCTTCCATGGGTTTATTGTAAGTGAGGGTAGGGATTGAGAACTCAAGATTTTCTAGTGTTGAGGGGATGAGTGTCTGTGTAATTTGTTCTTTTTGAAAGATTGTCCGGAGGGTTTGAGGAATCTCTCTTTCAATGGTTTCAAAAACCTCTGCCTTATTGAATTCTTGAAGTCGTTTGTATTCTTTGATTTTATCTTGCTCTACAGGGATAATGATATCTTTGTAAGTTGCTTTTTCGTTTTGAAGTGGGTTGTGAGCAAGTGCCTTGGAGATGTTGTGTAAAATTTTTGCTTTACTCATAAATCACTCCTTCTAATTTTTGAGATTGAAAACTTGCATCAAGAGTGGGATAAGCTCTGCAAGAAGTCCATTGTTTGATCATAGGGAGTAGTGGGGCAAGGGGCTTTCCTATGGGTCCAAAAACTTTGACACCCCACAGCATCGATTTCCAAGCCCAAGGGGTTGAGGCTAAAAAGGCAAAGATTTTAAATCCAAGTTTCTCTGCCATTTTTGGCTTGATTCGTGAAATTCCAAGAATCTCTTCTCCGCTTCCTTGCCCTGCTTTTTCGCTTCGTAAGTCTCTAATCATTTCAGCAAGAGGGATTTTGACTGGACACACTTCAGAGCATCTTCCGCAAAGTGAACAGAGATTGAGAATGTAGCCATATCGATCGATTCCAAAAATTTGAGGAGAGATTACTTCGCCAATAGGCCCAGGATATGTTGCACCATAGGCGTGTCCTCCGACCTTTTCATAGACTGGACAATGATTCATGCAAGTCCCACAACGAATGCAACTTAAGGCTTTGGAATAATGCTTGTGAGAAAGGATATCGCTACGATGGTGATCAAGAAGAATAACATGCACTTCTTTTGGACCATCTAAATCCCCATCCTTTCTAGGTGAGGTGATAATATTGTTGTAGCAAGTGATGCTTTGCCCTGTGGCTGAAGGAATAAGAAGAGTATCTAAGATCACAGCATCATCAAAGCTTTCAACGATTTTTTCAATTCCACAAATTGCAATATGAATATCTGGAACTGTTGTGCTCATTCGCCCATTGCCCTCATTTTCAAGAAGCCAAATTGCCCCCTCATTGGCAATAGCAAAGTTCACTCCAGAAAGCCCCATCTTAAATTCTTGAAATTCTTTACGCAAATGTGTGCGAGCTACAGCATTAAGATCTTTGGGTTCGCTAAAGCGTTCTACTTTGAGATGCTTTTCAAAAATCTCACCAATTTCGTAGCGATTTTTGTGAATTGCTGGCACAACAATATGCACAGGAGGCTCATCAATGAGTTGAATGATAATCTCTCCCAAGTCTGTCTCAATGGCTTGGATTCCCTTTTTCTTGAGGTAGGCATTAAAGTGAATCTCTTCACTTGCCATAGATTTACCCTTGAGGATTTTTGTGACATTGTTCTTCTTTGCCAAGTTGTAAATGATGTCGTTGGCGTCTTTGGCATCGCTTGCCCAATGTACTTGAATGCCATTTTTCTTGGCATTTTCTTCAAATCTTTCTAGAAGCTCAGGAAGTCTTGAGAGGGTATTTTGTTTGACCTTTCTTCCTTCTTCTCTAAGGGCCTCCCAATCTCCATAACGATCTTTGAGAAGTTTTTTGCGATTGGTTTGCAATAAGCTCATCGCAAAGTCAAGATTTTTTCTAAGTTGAGAATCATTGAGTTTTTCTGTGATAAGTTCTCTTGCTTCCATTATGTTGCTCCTTATTCTAATCCAATGCGTTGGGCTAGAAATTCATATAAATGTGCAGGCTTCACATCGCACCCCATTTTTTTCATTGCTCCGCTGATATTGAGCAAACAACCTCCATCGCCGCTGATAATGTACTCAACATTGCGACTAAGAATGTCTTGTATTTTTTTCTCAACCATTGTTTTGGAAATTTCGGGCTCTTTGATACTAAAAGTTCCACCAAAACCACAGCATTCCTCTTCTCTTTCAAGCTCAACTAGATTTACATTTTCAAGCATTCTAATAAGTGTTTTGGATGCTTCTACGCATTTGGAAACTCTTAGGGCATGACAATTGGAGTGCCATGTTACGGTTGTTTTTTCTCCAGTATCACAAAGGTTGGCATTCAGATGATTGAGCAAGAAGTCGCTAAGATCATAAACTCTAGAACTAAACTCTTGCACTCGCTCAAAGTGAGGAGTGTCCTTAAAAAGCTCCAAATAATCATGTATCATCATTCCTGCACATGATCCAGATGGAATCACAATGGGATAGGGTTGATCAAAAAGATTGATATTGGCCAATGCTACTTTGCGTGTTTCTTCGTAGTATCCGGAATTGAAACTTGGTTGACCACAGCAACTTTGATCTTTTTTATAAATAACTTGTGCTCCATAGTGCTGAAGAAGTTTAATGGAGCTTACAAGGGCTTTGGAATAAGCCATATTTCCAAGGCATGTACCAAAAAAATAGACTTTCATTTTTTCTCCTTTTTATAGTAAGAAACTTGCTGTCACAACTGCGATGATACAATAAAACAAGCAGGGCACAATATTGTAGGTCAATAAACGATGCTCTCCTTTTCCTATTAAGCCTACAGTGGCACATACCGCAACGATATTGTTGATACAGATCATATTTCCTGCTGCGCCCCCAACATTTTGTAACGCCATAATGACTTGTGTTTTAAGCCCCACAAGAGAAGCTGCCTCAAATTGAAGTGGAGCAAAAAGGATGTTTGAGACTGTATTGGATCCTGAAAAGAAGGCACCAAGAACGCCAATGAGAGGAGAGACTATGACATAGGCTTGTCCTGAGATGTTGGCAAAAAACTGAGCCATCATTCTAAGCATTGATTCTAGCCCTTGTGGATTATTTCCTGTTTGATTCATGAGTTGCACAATCGCCACCCCAGCACATAGCGGAATGACTGCTGCGCTAACTTGTTTAAATGTTGCCTTCCAAGCTTGCTTAACTTGATTGAATTGCATTTTATGCAAGAAGATTGTAAGGAGCGCAATAAGAATAAAGGGGATGATTCCTGGAAGATAGCCATAAGCAAAACTATAAGCGGTGTTTGGAACCCCAAAAATTTCTGGAAATGAAATTTTAAGTGAGTAAAAATAGTCTTTTAGCCCAATTTGTGGGATTCTTGTTAAAACAAGAATGAGGCTAATAAGAAGATAGGGAATCCAAGCTAAGAAAATGTTGATTTTCTTAGTGTTTTGAGTTGTTTGGTTTGCACGATCATTTTGGTGTTCGCCAATCCAAAAGTTAGGCCAATTATTTTGAGTGTCAAAATCCCATGAATGCTTGGGTGTAAGAAATCCAATTTTTGCACTAAAGACAAGAATTCCTAAGCATATAAGCCCTCCTACCAATGAGGGAATCTCAAATCCACCAAATTTTGCAATCAGAAAATAAGGGATGACAAACATCAATGAGGCAAAAAGTGAAAAGGGTAGGATTGGAAGAGCATCTTTAAAACTTCTATTTTTCCCAAAAAATTTAACAAGCAAGAAAACAACAAGTGTAGGGATAAACATTGCAGCAATAGAATGAATTAAAGCGGTGATGATGGTCACCTCTTGCATATATGATGCAACATTTTCTGTCCCTATGAGTGAAGCAATACTGGTTTGAATGCCATTTGTTGGGGTTCCCACGGCACCAAAACTTACTGGACTTGAGTTCATGATAAGCGTACTCATAGCCGCAGCAAGTGCGGGAAAACCTAAGCCGATTAGAAGAGGTGCAGCAAGTGCTGCTGGGGTTCCAAAACCTGCAGCCCCCTCGATAAAGGCTCCAAATGCCCATCCAACGATGATGACTTGCACTCGACGATCTGTGGAGATGGCACTAAAGGCACGATTAATCGAATCCATTCCTCCGCTAAATTTGAGGGTATTGAGAATCAAAATGGCTCCAAAAACAATCACTAAAATATCAAAAGCCTTTAGAAAACCAAAGAGAATATAAGCACTCACATCTACAATATTCATTTTCCACGCAAAGAGAGCGATAATGGCGCTTAAAACAAGCGCAATACCTAAAGAAAGCCTTGAGGATTGTCTAAAGCCTATCATCATGACAAGAATGACAATAATGGGTAAAAATGCTAGAAATGTAAGCAACATAAAAGTTCCTCCTAAAAAAAGTTAGGTTATTTTTATCCAAAAAAGAGATTTTGGCGAGTTGAGAATAAAGATTTTATAAGAGAAAATATAAAAATGTGTATTTTTGTATCAATTTTTGAAATTATTGTCATAGATTCTTAAAAGAGCAATAAAAAGAGCCGTGGCCGCAGGGCCAATAATGATGCCCGAAAACCCAAACACATTGATCCCAGCAAGGATTGCGAAAAAGATAAGCATTTCATTGATTTTGACTGATGTTTTGATGATATGTTGGTTGACAATCGAAATAAGAATAGGTTTTACAATATTATCAATCACAATTCCAATAAAAAGTGCCCCATAAAGCGCAATAAAGATTGCGCCATTTGCATCCCCCAAGTAAAGCTGATAAAACGCCACGGGAATCCAAACAAGGGCTCCTCCAACAATAGGCACAAGAGAAGCGATCCCATAAAGCATTCCAAGCAAAAGTCCATCATATCCAAAAAAGAAACTCATAAGCCCAAAGCAAAAGCCTTGAAGCAAAATATTAAAAATAGATGTGAAAAATACAACACTTAAAACACCGCTGACCTCATTGTAGATTCCCATTGTTTGATCCAGTCTGAGGGGAATAAGTTTGAGTATATAATCTGAGAAGGCCTTGGCGTAATAAAAGAAAAAATACAAAAAAATAACAATAAAGCCTAAGTTTGTTAAAAGTGCGACGCTCCATTTCGCTACACTCGTGCTCATTGAAAGAATATAGCTTAGAATGGAGCTACCAGAAAAATCATTTAAAATGAGTTTGATTCTTGAGGAGATTTCGGGAAAATCACTTAACCAAAGCAAAATTTTGGCCTTAGAAGCTTCGATAAATTGGTTGAGGCTGTTTTGATCAAGATGAGTGATGAAATTTAGGCTTTCGTTGAAAATAAAATAAAGAGGGAGGGCAAAAAGCACCACTAGAACCAATACGCTTGCAAGAGAAGAAAGCCAATTGAATTTGAGATATCGATCAAAAAAGTTTTTGAGAAAAAAGGTAGAAACACAAAGCAGTAGAGCAATAAGCATATTGAGTAAAAAGGCATTGTAAAGATTCGCCATTGCATAAACGCTAGCAACAAAAATAATCCAAAAAAAATAAATTGGCTTCAAAATCTTCTCCTAAAATAAACTTCCTTGATGGCTACCAAAAAGTCCAAGGGTTTTGGCTGTTGCCATCCTTCCTTTGGCTGTGCGCTCAAAATATCCATTGGCAAGCAAATAGGGCTCAATCACATCTTCAATGGTACTTTCATCTTCGCTCATTGCCGCAGAAAGCGTACTAAGTCCAATGGCTCGTCCTTGGTTTTGTGCCAAGATATTGAGATAGCGTAAATCTAGCTCATCAAAGCCATATTCATTGACCCCTAGCTCAGTAAGAGCAAATTGGGCTCGCTCAAAGGTAATTTCATGCTCTTCAGCAACATCTGCAAAATCCCTTACGCGTTTGAGAAGTCTAAGAGCGATACGGGGTGTTCCTCTTGAGCGTTTGGCAATCTCTTGCGCACCTTTGGGATGAAGTGCTTTCCCAAGTTTTATGCTTGCTTTTGAGAGGATTTGAGCTAATTCTTGATGTGTGTAAAATTGCAATCTAAAGTTCATTCCAAAGCGATCTCTGAGGGGATTGCTTAGCATTCCTGCTCGCGTTGTTGCACCAATGAGTGTGAATTGTGCAATATCGATTTTGACACTTTGGGCTGCGGGCCCTGAGCCAATAATAATATCTAATCGAAAATCTTCCATGGCAGGATAGAGAATCTCCTCAATTGCTGGGCTTAGTCTGTGAATCTCATCGATAAATAAGATATCTCCTTGATTGAGGTTGGTTAAAATTGCGGCAAGATCTCCACTTTTTTCGATCATAGGGGCAGCTGTTACTTTGATGTCTGCACCCATTTCTGAGGCAATAATATGACTAAGCGTTGTTTTCCCAAGTCCAGGAGGTCCAAAAAATAAAATATGATCTAAACACTCTTGGCGTTTCTTGGAGGCTTGGATAAAAATTTGAAGGTTTTTTTTGATTTGTTCTTGTCCAATGTAATCTTCCCATACACTTGGGCGTAATGAAGTTTCATTTTGTTCTTCAAAAGAAATTTTTTCGACTTCTACAATCCTTGAATCTAAGCTGATTTTTTCCATTGTTTATCCTAGAAATTAAGCAAAATAACAGATGCAATGATGCAGAGCATACCAAGCCATCCTATGAGATTCATGTTTTGCTTTAGGATAATGGCCCCTCCAAGACTTGTTCCAAGGACGCCCAAAGCACCCCATGAGGCATAAGCAATGCTTAGATGAGCGCCTTGAGTGATTGCAAGAGAAAGAATATAGAAGGCAAAAAATACAAGAATGATGGCCAAAAATCCTAGTTTTTTGTTGGCAAATCCATTGGATTTACCAAGGAGGATATTGGCAATAATGTCTAGAAATGCAGAAAAAATAATATATAGATACAGCATTTAGTGATGACCTTTATATCCGAGATTGACCAAAAAGATTCCAAGAATCGCAAGAATGAGGCCAGCAATTTGGGAGGGACTTAGTGCCTCATCATAGAAAAATATGCCAACCAAGACAATACAGCTAACTCCTAATACCTCCCATATCCCATAAGCCACTCCTACGGGTATGCTTTTAAGAGAAAGGGCCATAAAAAAATAAGAAACACCAATTAAAGAAAAAACCACAAAGTATCCAAACCAAGCTCCATGAAATAACTTAAGAAGGCTTGTTGCAAGGACTTCGGTTAGAATTGCCAACAATAAAAAAAACCAGCTTTTTACTCTCATCTTTTTCACAATACTTTTTGCCGATTCTAACAAAAATCCTTTTTGGCAAGCAAGATCATATCTGCTATAACTAATCTCATCATTGCCTCTACTACAACGCTCCCTCTGATAGCAATACAAGGATCATGTCGTCCTTTGATTTGGAGTGTGATGGCTTGGTTGGATGTGGTGATGGAATTTTGTGGAAGAGAGATGCTTGCTGTGGGTTTGAAATAGACTTTGATTAAAATCTCATCACCATTGCCTATGCCACCCAAAATTCCTCCAGAGTGATTGCTTTTAAAACCTTGGGGTGTAATACAATCATTGTATTCTGATCCCTTCATGTATGAAGATTCTATCCCCTCACCAATTTCCACAGCTTTGACGCCATTGATTCCCATCATTGCTTCAGCAAGTTTTGCATCAAGTTTTCCATAGATGGGTTCTCCTAGTCCAAGCAGTTTGGATCCTTTGGCTTTTGCCCAAACAACCCCCCCAATACTATCTCCTTGAGATCTTATTTCTTGAATAAGGGCTTTTTGAGAATCTTCCATTTGAGGATCAAGTGAAAAAATCTCACTTGTTTGTGCATAAGAAAAGTCAATCTGCTTTGCCTTCACTTTGCCGATAGAATATATTCCACTTTGGACTTCAATCCCTTGAAGAATAGGGGATATAAGTCCTGAAGCAACAACGCGGACAAGGGTTTCTCTTGCACTGCTTCTTCCTCCTCCTCTATAATCATAGTGTTTGTATTTATGAAAATAGGTGAAGTCCGCATGAGAGGGGCGCAAGATGTCTCTTTGGTAGTCTTTACTTTGCGTGTTGTGATTGTGAATGATAAAGGCAATAGGTGATCCTGTAGTCTTCCCCTCAAAGATTCCGCTCAAAAACTCAACTTTATCCTCTTCAGATCTAGGAGTAACATAAGTATTTTCCCCCCCTTTTCGCCTTTGAATGAGGGTTTGGATTTTTTCAAAATCAATCTCTAGATTTGGGGGCATGCCATCCAAGACTCCCCCTATGGCAATCCCATGAGATTCTCCAAAAGTTGTCAATCGAAGAGAGATGCCAAAGGTGTTCATTGTGCTTGAAGAATTTCATAGGCGAGTTTTGCGCATTCTTGCTGGGCTTGTTTTTTGCTACTTCCTATGGCTCTTGCATATTCTTTTTGAGCGATCTTGATTGCCATTTCAAAACTTTTTTGGTGATCTGGACCTGTTTCTTGTATCAAGATATACTCCGGAATAACTCCAAACCTAGCTTGAGTAACTTCTTGAAGACTTGTTTTGTAGTCAGAAATAATCAATTCAAAATTGATGTGATCATAAGTGATTTTGATGAGTTGATTGATAATCCTTTTGACCACAATAAGTCCTTCTTCCAAAAAAATCGCTCCCATAAGTGCCTCAAATGCGTCTGCCAAGATAGATGGTTTTTCTCTCCCGTGATTGCTTTCTTCTGCTGGGGAGAGAAAAATGCATTGATCAAGGCCAATTTCTTTTGCGAATTTTGTCAATCCCTCTTCACTAACAATAGAAGCTCTAATTTTTGAGAGTTTGCCCTCTTGATAGTGAGGGAAGCGTTCAAATAAATATTCGCCAATCACTAAATCCACAACAGCATCTCCCAAAAACTCCAATCGTTCATTGTTAAAAGGTTTTTTGCAACTTTTGTGTGTCATGGCACATTCTAGGAGAGAAGCGTCTTTAAAATGATAGGAAATAGTATCTTGGAGTTTTTGTAACATCTTTATCCTTTTAGTTTGCTTGCTTCTAATCTTGCGATTGTATCACATCGCTCATTTTCTGCATGGCCTGCATGTCCCTTAACCCAATGGGCTTTGATTTGGTGAGATTGGGCTAACTTGAGGTAATCTTGCCACAAATGCGGATTTTTGACATTTTTGAAGTTTTTTTGAATCCAATTTTGTAGCCATGCATTTATTCCATTGCACACATATTGAGAATCGCTATAAAGCGTTATATCACAAGGCTCTTTGAGAATCTTGAGTGCCTCAATAACGGCTTTAAGCTCCATTTGATTGTTTGTCACATTTTTTTCTCCTCCGCTAATGACTCTTTCGTGCTGTTCATAGCGCAAGATAGCGCACCAACCACCATTTCCAGGATTTCCAAGAGAGGAACCATCACAATAAAGAGAAATTTTTTTCATGGCGTACTTGTTGAGGCTTTAAGACTAAATCCATGATTCCCAAAGCTCCGCATGTTGGGCATCTAAAATTATCAAATGGGAATTCATTGAGACACTCTTTGCATTTATAAGAAAAGCTTAATTGGAGCTTTATGGAAGAGTGCTGATGGAAAAGTCGCATAATTTCAAGACCAAAGTTTGAGCATCCTTTGCTTGGATAATAACCTTTGGCTTGAAAAACTTCTATTACAGAGGATTGGGCGACAAATTTCTGCGGGATTTGTTCAAGAGAAAAATTCCAAATTAGATCAATGAAATTTTGCCAATTTTGAGAAGGAAAGCTCTCCCAAAATAACGCAAGGTTTGTTGTTTTGAAGTGGGTGAGAATTAAGCGCATAAGTTGGGGCTGTTTTGAGAGAAGCTCAAGTAATTTTGGAGCTTTTTGAGCATCGCTTTTGTGATGATCTTGTAGGAGCTGAAGAGTTTGAAGATATTGCTGCAATAGAGTAATTTGAGTTTTTTCTTTTTGGGAAGGGTTTTCTAGATTTTCTTCTAGACAACTGAGTGCATCAAGTGCGTTTTGGTATTCACCAAGTATCTCATAAAGCTCAATAATCTTAAGGAGAGCATTGATGCTTCTTGGATTGTTTGAGAGAATCTCTAGGTAAATTTCTTTGGATTTGTGCAGAAAGCCTGCTTGGAAATAGGTTTCGCCTAGATGCTCTAGGATTTCTAATTTTTGAGTGCCATCGTTGGTTTGCGTGATGAGAGTGAGATAGATCTTGATTGCCTGTTGATTGTCTCCGCTTTGAGCATGTCCTTTTGCAAGCAAAAGTAAGGTTGGAATGGGGTCTTTAGAAACTTTTAGAAATTCTGCAATCCCATCAAAATATCCATTATGCTCATATGATTTCACTAAAGCGTTGAGTGACTTTTCTTTTTTGCGTCTTCTATGAAGATTGCGATAGTAGTCGGTTAAAATTGCAAAGGCAATAATTGCAATTAAAACGGCGATTCCAAAAAGCGGATCACGATATATGTGACTTAAGTCGCTCATTTTAATCTCTGATATTTGTAATCACTGCACTTGTAATGAGCCGATCAAAATATTCTTGCAAGATTGATTCTTTACGCGAAAGAATAATTTGTTGCATGATCATTGGTTTCATTTGATCAAAGGGCATTAAAACGCTCCCGATTTTGTCTTTAATATAAAAAGCAAGTGATGCTCCACCATTGTTGATGATAGGCGTAAAGGAGCCTTTTTTGGTTTGAGCAAACATTTGAGCAATCTGTGGATTGATCCCAGAAAGAGAAACGCGCTCTTCTCTTTTGTTGACCCCCGATGTTTGGATTAGAGGGTTGTTAATCGCTTGAGCGAGCATTTTTTCATTTTGTGCGGCATATTGAATAACGATGACTTCTTTAGGCAATGTAAATTCTTTTGTGTGCTCATCATAGTATTTTTTGAGTTCTTTTTCATCTATGATCTTGAGATTTGTTGAAAGAATTCTCTGTGTAAGAAGCTCCTCTTGAACATGTTCTTTATAAAATTGTCGCAATTCTTCATAGGAGTAGCCATTGCTGATCATATTTGCAACAAACTGATCGCGACTGATCCCTTGCATAGAGGCTGCTGCCTCAATTTGCTTATCAATCGCAATCTCATCGGCAAAAACTTGCAGGCGTTCAGCTTCTTGGAGTTTGATTGCCTTAAGGATTAGCAGGCGTTTTGCTTCGCTTCTTGAGATGTTTTTTTCTTTTTGGAGTTGCGTAAGCTCAAAAAGGGTGATGGGGTAATTATTGACTTTAAAAGCAATGCCATCAATAATATTAGAAGAGCAAAGAAAGATAGGGAGCAAAAAAATGAGCATAATTCGCATAGCAATCCTTAATAATTACAAAATAAAACCTTAAATAATTTTATCTTAATTAATGATAATGCTCGATAGACTGTGGCAATTGAGATTTGATTCCAAAGCAATAAGATAAAAATTATTATTTGATATATAATATCATATGCTTTAGCAAGGCATTAAATATCGAATACTTTATATTTATAAGGAGGGAACATGAAAAGATTAATCGGATTTATGGTTTTGTTTATGGCGACTTTATTTGCAACAAGTCCAAATCAAATTTTAAAAATGGCCAAAGATTCTGGTCTTGAAGCAATGCCAAAGGGCAAAGAGTTGAAAAATTTTCAAATTCAAAAAATTAAAGAGCTTGGAATTAAGGCAAAGAAAGTTTTTACGCAAGAGCAAATTGAGCTAGGAAAAATGATCTATTTTGATCCTCGGATTTCATCATCTAATCTTATTTCTTGTAACACTTGTCATAATCTAGCATTGGGAGGAGCCGACCTTGTGCCTGCGGCTATTGGACATGGATGGAAAGCAAATCCCTTGGCGTTAAATTCCCCTACTGTTTATAACTCTATTTTTAATGCTGTGCAATTTTGGGATGGAAGAGTGCATAATCTTGGAGATCAGGCTCAAGGACCAATCCAGAGTGATGTTGAAATGTCTGCACCTGCTGATTTAGTGGTACAAAAAATTACTTCAATTCCAGAATACGTGCAGGCCTTCCAAAAAGCTTATGGTAAAGATATTAAAATTGATTTTGAGTTAATCACAAATACAATTGCAATTTTTGAGGCTAGCCTTGTGACACCAAGCCGTTATGATGAATTTATGTCGGGCAATCTTAAAGCTCTCAATAAAGAGGAGCAAGAAGGGTTGGAACTTTTTGTTCAAAAGGGTTGTGCGAGCTGTCATAGCGGTGTTAATCTTGGCGGAACAATGCAAGCTTTTGCTGTGGCAAAGCCATATAAATTTGCAGATATTGGAGGATTTAAGGGGGATCAAGATGGATTGATTAAAGTTCCAACATTGCGCAATGTAGCAGAAACGATGCC
>NZ_JAJTNB010000008.1 GCF_021300655.1 Helicobacter kayseriensis | reverse complement strand
GGATGAGCGTGAGGTGTTTGGTCCTCTTTATTTTGTGCCAAAAAATTGTTGAGATGCTTCTTGTGAGAGCCAATCAATCTTTGCAGTGATCAAAGCAAACAAGTCGTCTTCAAAACAAAATGAAAAATATCGCCAAACTTGATAGCAAAGTCTCTAAAATAATCTTGACAAAACAATTTTGTTTCTTTATAATCGCACCTTTAATTTTGCTGTCGGGGCGTAGCGCAGTCTGGTTAGCGCACTTGGTTTGGGACCAAGGGGTCGAAGGTTCGAATCCTTTCGCCCCGACCATTTTTATCTTTTCTATGGTGGGTGTAGCTCAGTTGGTTAGAGCATCAGATTGTGGTCCTGAGGGTCGTGGGTTCGATCCCCATCACCCACCCCATAGTTTTTTGTGCGTTCGTAGCTCAATTGGATAGAGCACCAGACTTCGGATCTGGGGGTTAGGGGTTCGACTCCCTTCGGGCGTACCATAGCCCTCTTTTATGCGTCCATAGCTCAGCTGGATAGAGCAACGGCCTTCTAAGCCGTAGGTCAGAGGTTCGAATCCTCTTGGGCGTACCACTTCTTATAATATCCTCTTTCTTTTTTTAAAAACCGCTGTAAAATACTTCCTTTTTACTTTTCAAACAAAGGGTTTTTATGCATTCATGGAATCAAGGATATATCACAGATATCAATTACACAAAAGGCTATTATGGGACACTCAACCCTCTTAGAATTCAGCTTTGTTTTCTTTCTCAAAAAATTCTCCCTCCCAAGATCAATACAGCTTGCGAGCTTGGATTTGGACAAGGAATCACCCTCAACTTCAATGCTGCTAGCGCAAATGCTCAATGGTATGGGACAGATTTCAATGCATCTCAAGCCCACTTTGCTCAAAATCTAGCCAATATCTCAAAAGCTCCCCTCAAGGTCTATAACGACTCATTTGAAGAGTTTCTCAAAAGAGATGACCTTCCACAATTTGATTTCATCGCATTGCACGGAATCTACTCTTGGGTTTCAGAAGAGATTCGATCACAAATCATAGAATTCCTCCACAAAAAACTCAATATAGGAGGAGTTTGCCTCATAAGCTACAATTGCCAAGCAGGATGGTCTTCGTTTGCTCCACTTAGGGATTTCTTACGCACATATTCCCACTATCTCACACCACTAGGAAAAATCAGCTCAGAACGAGCCAAAGAAGGGCTAAACTTCATCAATGCCTTGATTGACCTACCCTGCAGTGATACATTCAAAAATCCAAAACTCACTTCTGTCATCTCAACACTTTCTAAAATGGATAGTTCCTATCTTTCTCATGAGCTTCTCAATGAAAATCATACACCCTTTAATTTCCTAGAAATTTCAGAGATGATGGGATCAGCAAAGATGGAGTTTGCCTCATATGCCAATTTTGCCGATCATCTCACAAACATCCAACTTCTCCCAGAAGAAAAAGATCTTTTGATGCAAGTCGCTCACAATCGCGCAATCTATGAAATGCTTAAAGATCTCATGTTTAGCACAAGCTTTCGTAGTGATTATTGGGCCAAAGGAGTGATTAGGCTTAACCAAGAGCAAGCCTTAGAAGAACTTCTCAAGCTTCGCATTATCTCACCTATTCCATTTTCAAAAGTTGATTATGAAATCAAGACATATCGCGGAAATTTCAAACTCAATGAAGATTTTTATCGACCCATTTTAGAATCTCTCCACCAAAATGGAATCGTCACGATTGGTAAAATCAAACAAGACTTAGAACAATCCTTGCAAAGAGAAGTGACATTTGCCGAACTCACAGAATCTCTCATTGCCCTTAGTAACAAAGACTATATCAAATTGGTCCAAGAAGAAGAATATATTCAAAAATCGCAACAATATGCCACCAATCTCAACCAATATATCCTCAAGCAATCCACTCAATCTCAAGAAGTGATCCACTATCTTCTTAGTCCCGTGACTGGGGAGGCAATTTCTTTCAATCATTTTGAACTTTTATTTTTATTTGCCTCAACTCTCTCTTCAGATCCCAAAGAATGGATCGAGCTTGTCACTCAATTCCTCAAAAAAAGCAAAGAAAAAATGATCAAAGATGGCAAAGAACTCTCTCCCTCAGAAGCCACTCAAGAACTAGAAAAACAAGCACATTCACTTCAAGAATGGATCCCACTCTTTCAAAAATTAAAGATTCTCTAAAGTAGCCCTACTTTGGAATAAATTTTGCTTCTAGAATGAAAAATTCTAGAGAAGGCAAAATTATGAGCTTTATTGAAGTTTCTCCCATTTATAAATATGCTCACCAAGCGCTAGATTTTCGCTCAATGCGACAAGATCTGATCGCAGGGAACATCGCAAATGTCGATACACCCTTTTACAAACCTCGCGATATTGATTTTGAATCTTATCTTGCTCAAGAAATCCAAAAAGAGGCAAAAGGAGCCAATCCCTTAAAACTACAATTGGCTCATACAGATTCACAACACATCAATCCAAGTGATCAAGATCAATCCTTGGCGACATTATTTTTCAGAGATGGTCATATGGCTAGAAATGATGGAAATAGCGTTGATTTGGATGTAGAAACAAGTGAAATGGGAAAAAACAGCGTAATGTATCAAGCCCTTGTCAGTGCCCTCAAAAAGCATAAAGGGATCTTTACCTACGCTTTGGAATCTTCAAAGAATATCTAAGGAGTGAAAATGGCTTTTTTATCAAGTTTTGATATTAGTGGTTATGGATTATCAGCCCAAAGAGTTCGCGTCAATACCATCTCATCCAATATTGCCAATGCCAACACAACACGAACAGACGAAGGGGGCCCCTATCGCAGGAAGGAAGTGATCTTTAAAGCGATCAATTTTGACAAGCTTCTTAATGAAAAAATCGCCAAAGAAAATGATTTTTTGGGGTATGAAGATCCTCTTGATGAGGGTTTAAAAAACGAAAAAGCCAATCCAGCATTGACAAGTGTTGTAATCGATAAGATTGTAAGGGATGATTCTAATTTTAAGCTAAAATACGATCCAAGTCATCCTGATGCAGATGCCAATGGCTATGTTGCTTATCCCAATGTCAATCCTGTCGTAGAAATGGCTGATTTGATTGAGGCAACAAGAGCCTATCAAGCCAATGTCTCAGCATTTCAAAGTGCTAAAACAATGGCAAGCAATGCAATTACGATGTTTCAAGCCTAAGGAGAATGAGATATGACAAACAAATTTGGAATCATTAATAACGATATCAAACATGTATCTCAAACCATCGACTCCAAGCCTACTCCACAAGTTGATTCCAAAAAAGCTAAAGACTTTCAAGAACTTCTCAAAGGGAGTATCCAAGAGCTCAATCAAGAACAAAAAGCTGCAGAAAAAGCTTTGGGTGATATGGCAACAGGACAGATCAAAGATCTCCATCAAGCTGCAATTGCAATTGGACGCGCAGAAACAAGTATGAAAGTTATGCTTGAAGTAAGAAATAAGGCAATCAGTGCATACAAGGAAATTCTGAGAACGCAAGTTTAGTGGATGAATTCGCCAAGTCCATATAAGATTCGGATTCTCATTGTTTATTTTCTTAGTGCAATCCTACTTATAGTTATCTTGCTTTTTGCCTTTATTTTCAAAATCACATTGGGCGATAAAAAAGCACCCAATCTCACAATAACCAAAATCGATCATTCCATCCGTGGGAAAATTTATAGCAACGATGGCTATACCCTTGCAACAAGCGAAAAACTCTACAAAGTCAGCATTAATCCCAAAAGCATCGATCCAAACAAGAAAGAATTATTTATCAATCTGTTTTCTATCTATAGCGGAATCCCTAAGCAAATCATCGCACACAAATTAGATTCTAAACGCTATGTGACTCTTTCATACAATATTCCAACAATCACTGCAGCCAATCTAAAACTTCTAAATTCCAAGCTTGATCGCTATAAAGTTTTTCAAGAATATGAAGAAAATGGACGCGTGATTCAAAAGATGGGAATTGATGTGGAAATAAGCGGATATCGTCGCAAATATCCCTATGGAAATATTATGGAACCCATTCTTGGATACACGCAAAAAATCCACAATCAAAAAATCACAAAAGTTTCTGGTGTCAAAGGAAGTGAAAAATTCAACGATCACTATCTTAAAGCAAAACAAGATGGATTGCTTTATGGGGCAAGAGATATTGGATTTAATATCATTCAAAACAAAAATTCTAACTATATTGCCAAACAAAATGGTTTAGATATCACTCTGACCATCCCTCTCAATCTTCAAAAAAAAATTGAAACCATCCTAGATGATGCCAACAGCAAACTCCAAGCAAAAGAAATCTTGGTAGGGATCATGAACTCAAAAACAGGAGAAATTCTAACACTCGCAACCTCCAAACGCTTCAATCCTGCAGAGATCAAAAAGGAAGATTATTCTTCTTTGAATATTTCAGCAACAGAACTTTCCTTTGAGCCTGGAAGCATCATCAAACCCGTCATCTATGCGACATTGCTTGAAAAAAACCTCATTCCTAGCAATGAAAAGATCTTTCTCCACAATGGAATCTATAAAGTTGGACGACACATCATCCGCGATGATCACCCACTCAAAGAAGCAACACCTGAGGAAATTCTTCTTAAATCAAGCAATATTGGGATGATCAAACTCACCCAAAATCTCAACTCAAAAGATTTTTTGGAATCTATGCGACTTTATGGCTTTGGAGAGCAAACACAAATCAATCTTCCCCAAGAAGCAAAAGGCGTCCTTCCTACGATTCAAAAGCTCAAAGGCTCCTATAAAGCAAGTGTTTCTTATGGCTATGGCTTTAGGGCGACTTTTATCCAGCTTTTAAGAGCATATGCAAGCTTTAGCAATGGGGGCTATCTCATCACTCCCCAAATCATAGCCTATGTCAGCCAAGATCACGATCGCTACAAAATCAAAACCCCCTCCTCTACACAGGTCATCTCTGCTCAAAATGCCCAAAAAGTCCAAGAAATCCTTAGAGAAATTATCAAAAATGGGACAGGTAGAAGAGCAATGGTTGAGAATGTAGATATGGGTGGAAAAACAGGAACAGCAAGAATCTTTATTGATGGACAATACACCAAGCGCTACAACAGCTCTTTCTTTGGCTTTGCCAATGATTCCAAAAATTCATACACGATTGGCGTTGTGATTTTTGATCCCAATGTTGAGGAAGGATATTATGGAAGCAAAACAGCTGCCCCAATTTTTAAGGAAATCGTTGAACTTTTATTGCGTGAGAAATATCTTTTCTACACCCCAAATTTACGCATACAACCACAAGACTCAAAGGAATCCTAATGCAAGAAGATGCAATTAAATGGAACGAAAAACACACTCAAAACCCTATGCCCCAAACACCTAGCACCCTGCTTGAACTCTTTATGCCCAAGCTCTTAGAAAAACCCTCAAAAAAAGCTCTAGATATCGCCTGTGGCAATGGCAGAAATTCAAAGTTCCTAGCACAAAATGGATTTTTATGCGATAGTGTTGATATTTCCGAAGTTGCACTCAATATGAGCAAAGCAATCAAAGGGATCACAACCATTTGCGCTGATTTGGACTTTTTCCGCCCCAAACCCAATACTTATGATGTTGTATTGAACTTCTATTTCCTCAATCGTCAATTATTTGATTCTATTATCGCATCGCTCAAACCTCAGGGAATCTTTTTGTGTGAAACCTTTATTAAAGAGCCAAATGGAGAGAACTCTTCTTGCATCATTAATGAAAAAATCCTCAATCACGGTGAGCTAGAAGAGATCTTTGATGGCTTTCATATCTTACATCATCAAACCTCCTACATTACGCGACGCGAAGGACAACAAGCTAAAATCATCTCTTTTGTGGCACAAAAACCTTGAATCCCTTTTTTCAAACCACCACTCTTCTTGAGAATTTCCACGCAGAGCTTCTTGGGTGGTATTTTAAATATGGACGTCTTGATCTGCCTTGGAGAAATCTTACAGGTCAAGTCAGCACTCCTTTGGATCGCACTCGTCATATTGAGCGATCTTATGGGGTATATATCAGTGAGATGATGTTGCAACAAACTCAAGTTAGCGTAGTGCTTCAACGCTTTTATTTCCCTTTTTTGGAGAAATTCCCCTCTCTTCAATCATTGGCAGATTCAAAAGAGGAAGAAGTGCTCAAACTCTGGCAAGGACTTGGTTACTACTCACGCGCAAGAAATCTTAGGAAAAGTGCTATTGCCTGCCAAACCCTCCATCAAGGTCATCTCCCACGATCAAGAACAGAACTCAAAAAACTCTCAGGAATCGGAGAGTATAGTTCTGGAGCGATTTTGTGCTTTGGCTTTGGAGAAAGCGTGAGTTTTGTAGATGGAAATATTGCGCGCATCCTCTCACGACTCTTTGCCCTCCCCTCAGCACCAATGAAAACTCTTGAAAAACTTGCGCAAAATATCCTAAATCCCTCAGACCCCTTTAATCACAACCAAGCATTGCTAGATCTTGGAGCAACTCTATGCACGCCAAAAAATCCACAATGCCTTATTTGTCCCATTGCATTTTTATGCCAAGGCAAAAACACACCTCATCTCTACCCTACGCCCAAACAAACCAAACTCCAATCTCTTGAACTTCATCTTGGCTTCTATCAGCAAGGAGAGAAAATCTCGCTTTGCAAAAGCCATGGCAAGCTTTATCACGGGCTTTATAATCCAATCACCCTGCAAGAAATACCCGATTCTCAACCTATTGGTAGTTTTTCCCACCACTATACAAAATATGCCATCACAGCCAAGGTATATCTCTGCAAGGACACACCACCCAAAGAGACAGAGTTTTTTTCTCACTCAGAAATCTCTTCTCTTCCTATCTCCAATCTTTGTAAAAAAGCTTTAAAATGCCTCAATACAAAATAGTCCAAATCAAACAAATCCTCAAAATAGCCCTACCCTCAGGACTAGGCTCCCTCCTTGATATACTCAATATTTCTCTTGCACTTTTATTTATCGGAAAGCTTTCCACATCGCACATTGTTGCCTTTGGTGCAAGTATGAATTTCATTATGCTTTTTTATATGATTACAGCTATTTTCTTCACAGGAACAAATGGCATTGTCGCTCGATTGTATGGACAAAAAAACCCGCAACTCAATCAAGCCGTTTCATCCCTTATTTTTAGTGCATTCTTGTGTTCCATCCCTCTTTTTGCGATCGCTTATTTCACGCACCTCCCCTATCTTCAATGGATGGGTTTGACTTCAAAATCCCTCGAACTGGGAGAAATTTATCTCAAAATCCTTATCTTTTCCATCCCTCCTCTTTTGCTCAAAACAACACTTACCTCAGCCTTTAGTGCAATCTCTTGTGCCAAGATTCCTTTTTATATCAAGATTTTTTCTACACTTTTTAATATCATCGCCAACTACGTCTTGATCTTTGGATGGTATTTTATTCCCCCTATGGACATTCTAGGATCTGGCATCGCAAACACTTTGAGCGCATTTTTGGAAGCGATCCTTCTTTGTATCTTTGGATACAGGACTTTTAAATTCCCTCTTTGCTTAAAGCTTTCTTTTATAAAAAATGCCTTTAAAATCGGAATCCCCACAGGAATTGAAAGAGGTTTGACACTTTTTTCCTTGGTTTTAATTGCTAAATTTTTGTTGAGTTATGGTGATGAAATTTTGGCAGGATTTCAAATTGGTGGAAGGATTGAAGCATTTGTCTTTATGCCAGGCTTTGGTTTTATGGTCGCCTCTATGAGCCTAATGGGACAAAACATTCATCATCTCCAAAAGGCTAAAGAATACACAACTTTATGCCTTTGGATTTCATCAATTATGATGGGAAGCTTAGGGATTTTGATGTGTTTTTTAGGACAACAATTTGCTTGGATCTTCTCACAAAATCCTCAAGTGATCCAGTATGCATGGCACTATCTAATCGCTGTAGGTCTCTCACAGATTCCGCTGATTTTCATTTTCGTCCTTGATGGGGCACTCAAGGGGGCAGGCAAAAGCCATTTTTCACTCTATATTAATGCCTCAAGCATATGGATATTACGTATTCTTCCAATGTTTCTGTGCTCATATTGTGCCCTTCCTTATTTTCTGATCTTTTTTATTATTTTTGCTGAAACCTATATTCGCGCTCTTATCTTTTGGATAATTTTCTATAAAATAAACTGGAAAGTCACAAGCTAATGCTTTTTAAAGGATTTTGCATGAAAAAAATAATCTTTTTGTGTGTCATTTTCGCTCCATTTTACGCTCAAGATACACTTGATACCCTTCTTCCTCCTGAGAGCAAACAAGAGCTTCCCTCAACACTCTCAGATCTCCCTCAAAACACCCCAAATGCTTTTCCTCAAAAAGAAAGCCGACCAGACTTAGATCTTTCTAATACTTCAAAAAAGAATTCCTTACAAGAAGAAAACCAAGAAGATGATATTTTTCAAGATCTAAATCCATCAAAAGAAAATGATTCTCTACCATCACAAGATTTAGAAACACAAGATTCCCCACAGCCACAGCCACAGCCACAGCCACAGCCACAGCCACAGCCACAGCCACAAAGCATCCCTCAAGATACACCAGATTCTGCAGAAAATCCCTATCCGCATTCATCAGAGCAAAACACAAGCCAATATCCAAACTCCAATACCAACCCTATCAATCCTGAGTTTTTCAACTACAACAAACAGCACCCAAGAGAAAAGATTCGTGCGATTGGCCCAAAAGAACTCAAAGAAAAAATCGATCAATGCGAAGAGAGAGAAGATAAAAATGTTTGCTTTGAGATTGGAATGCTTTATTATCAAGGATGGACAATCTATGGGCAAAAACTACAAAACGCTCTTTATTTCTTTGATCGATCTTGTGATGAAAAAAATGGACTAGGATGCTATGAAGCAGGCATTATCTCTGCGCACTCCAAATCTTATCAACATTCCTTTATCTTCTTAGAAAAATCCTGCAAAAGTGGGGATTTGCGAGGATGCAGGAATCTTGGAATCCTCTATTACAACGGATGGGGAACCCCTAAAAATCTCTACAAAGCAGTAGATATTTTCAAAGAAGGATGCAATAAGGGGGACCAATTGGCTTGTCAAAAGTTTTATCTTGCGATTGGAAATGCCTATCAAGAATCTTTAAATTACTCCGGTGCAAAGAAAAACTATAAAAAAGCATGTGAGCTTGGTGAGGCACAAGCTTGCCAAAACCTTCAAATGATTGAGATGCTAGAAAAACAAATGCACTATCAAAATCTCATCCAAAACAATGTCTTGAAAAAATAGCCCTAAGAAGAGATTTTTCTAGCAATCCCCAAAACGAGCCCAAGAGCGATGCAGTTTGCCATCAGTGAGCTACCCCCATAACTCAAAAAGGGGACAGCAATCCCCTTAATGGGGATGATTCCAGTCACACCAAAAGCATTGATCAAAAATGAAAAGCAAAGCAAGCAAGCCACCCCAATACAAAACAAGGAATACACTTTATTTTCTACACGATTAGCAATCTTAAAAATAGGATGCAAAATCCCCCAAATAAACAAACAACACAAAAATAAAATCCCTATAAATCCTAGCTCTTCAGAGATTCCTGCCAAGATCATATCTGTATGCACTTCACTCAAAAACCCAAGCTTCACAATCCCATCGCCAACTCCGCTCCCAAAAAATCCTCCATTCCATATCGCATTCCCCGCGTGATAGATTTGATAGGGCTCAGGAAAATCTTCAACGCGAAAGAAATCAGCAAATTTACTTGGAAAAATAGAAAGAATAAAATCTTGTGCGACAGCCCACCAAGTTTTGATACGCAAGATTCGATGAGGACTTAAGGCAATAACTGCTAGAGTCGCAACAATAGCTAGGATAAACCAAAATGAGACAGCCTTGATACTTCCTCCAGAATAAATAAACATCAAACACATCGTCAATGCCAACAAAAAGGCTTGCCCAAAGTCATTTTGAAAAACCACAACAGCACCCATACAAGCCATAAACAAAACAATATAAGGCAGAAATTTTTTGATCTCTTCGACGGTTGAAAGACTATGATCATGGGAAAATTTACGCGCAAAACTCCATGCCAAGAAAAACACAAATCCAATTTTAAAAAACTCAAGCGGAGCAAATGAGAATCCTGCCAATCTGATCCAGCGTTTCGCTCCTCCAGCGCTTGAAGCCAAACTCTCAGGCAACAAAGGCATCACCAAAATACACAAAAAAGATCCAATCAACAAAAACCAACCAAACCAACTCAAAAAATTATCAATATTAAAATGAGAAATTGCCCAAATCAAAAGAATCGAAATAATCGCTGCAATGATCTGTCTTTGCACAAAATGAGTGGGTGCATATCCATAAGACATTGCCACATAAATTGAGAGAGAATAAACCATAACGATACTAAGACTAATCAAAATAACAACAGAATAAAAAATGCGTTTTGACATACTTTCTAACCACTTCCTAAAAATAAAAACAAAATTTTAACCTATTTTCATAGATCACAACTTGGTGCGATAAAAGCACTATAATTATAAAAATATTCCCAAAAGGAGGAAACAATGAAGCTTCTTTTCACTGGCGGAAGTGGGTATATTGGCTCTCATACAGCATATGAATTTTTAAGACAAACTGATGCGCAAATCATAATTATCGATGATCTCAGCACGGGATTTATACAAAACTTTGACTATCTCAATCAGAAATTTCCCTCAAGAGTACAACTCATCCAAGCAAATCTCAATGATCTTGAGAAACTTGATCAAATCATGCAAGCCCATCACTTTGATGCTGTTATTCATTTTGCAGCCTCTATTATCGTAAGTGAATCAGTCTCAAACCCCCTCAAGTATTATCTCAACAACGCGCTCAATACGACAAACTTCATTCATCTATGTGTGCAAAATCATATTCCAAAATTTCTCTTTAGTTCTACAGCTGCAGTCTATGGCGAACCCTCTATCAATCCCGTCACAGAAGAATGTCTCCTCAACCCAATCAACCCCTATGGAAGCTCCAAACTGATGAGTGAGCAGGTTTTGAAAGATGTGAGCAAGGTGCATGACTTCACCTATATCGCTCTAAGATATTTCAATGTCGCTGGGGCCAACATCCACAATACAGAAGAGGAACTAAAGCATTCTAGCGGTTTGGGACAAAGAAGTCTTAATGCCACACACCTGATCAAGGTCGCTAGCGAATGCGCGATTGGCAAGCGTGCAAAAATGTCAATTTATGGAGATTGCTATCCAACACAAGATGGGACTTGCATCAGAGATTATATTCATATCAATGACTTAGCAACTGCTCATCTTAGTGCTTTTAAATATCTCCAAACTCACAAGCAATCTGACATCTTCAATGTCGGATACAATCGTGGCTATAGCGTCAAAGAAGTAATTGAGACGATGAAAGAAGTCAGTGGAGTTGATTTTTGTGCAGAGATTGATCACCCTAGAGATGGAGATCCTGCGATTCTTATTGCAAGTAACGAACGCCTCATCTCTCATACAGATTGGAAGCCTCAATATGATGATCTAAAGCTCATTTGCAAAAGCGCATATGAATGGGAAAAATCTTTATGGATGAAATGATTCTAAAGCTCTTCATTAGCTCTTTTCTTTTTTCTGTAATACTTCACTTGAGCGTGATTTTTCTTGCCAAAAAATATAGATTATTTATTGATTCTGAAATGGATAAAAAACCGCAGAAAATGCATACCCTCCCTACTCCAAGAGCAGGAGGGATTGGTATTTTTGCTCCTTTCTTTTGGGGACTTGTTTTGTTTTATCTCTATCATCCTCAACCTCTTTTTCTTGGGCTTTTTGTAGGTGGAAGTATTATTTTTATGAGTGGAATCATCGAAGATTTCAACGCCTCTCTTAACCCCAAAACAAGATTGATTTTGCAATGTCTTGGTGCTGGTTTTTTTGTCTTTTTGAGTGAAAGTTACTTATCAAATCTTGGTTTTGGTATAGAACTACCTGCCTATATTGGCATTCCTTTTAGTATCTTTGCCATTGTCGGAATGGTCAATGCCCTCAATATTATTGATGGATTTAATGGATTGGCAAGCGGAATCACTCTTTTGGCTCTTGTGTGTCTTTATTTTCTCCTACCCCACTCTTTGATTGAATCTTGTCTTATTGTCATCCTTATAGCTTCTGTGTTGGGATTTTTTATCTTTAATTTTCCTTGGGGGAAGATTTTTTTGGGTGATGGGGGGGCTTATTTCTTGGGATTTGTTCTTGCAGGATTACTGATCCACATCACACAAACCCCTCTAAATGGAGAGACAACCCCCAATATCTCTCCTTGGTTTGGCATCGCTCTTTTGATTTACCCTTTTTGGGAAGTGATTTTTTCTATCTATCGCAGAAAATTTATCAGACATCTCTCTCCAGTGCAACCCGACAAACTTCACTTGCACACCATCTTATACAAGCGATTCTTAAAACACAATGCCAAAACAAGCCTTTTTATCGTGCTTAGTGTCTCTCCTTTTATGATTCTCTCAACTTTTGTTTCTTCAAATGACTTATTTTTGCTTCTCATCTCTCTTGCTTTTATTTTAATATATGGAGTGATTTACTCTAGAAGCACTCTTTTTGCACGCAAAAAACGATAATTTTTCTATCTTTTTGCGTATAATTGCGTTTTGCTTTGGGGAATTAGCTCAGTTGGGAGAGCACAACGCTGGCAGCGTTGGGGTCAGCGGTTCGAACCCGCTATTCTCCACCATCTTTATTTTGTCTTTGGTCGCGTAGCTCAGTTGGTAGAGCACTACCTTGACATGGTAGTGGTCGTTGGTTCGAGTCCAATCGTGGCCACCATTGTTTAAAATCCCACAAACTACTCCAACATTCTTTCAGATATATAAGAAAAGCAATTTCTCTAAATGATTTTTGAGCATTTTGCAAGTATCTTGTGCTCACCTTCTCTCTCTGATAGCAAATTTGCTATACTACATATCAACATCTTGTGCGCAATACGCTCTTTAAATTTTTTATTGCCATTGAATTACTAAAAAGCAAATATACATCAGATGATTCACATACTCTCAGCCAATACATTTCTAAACTCAATTTGAGCATTTTATCCATTAAGGTTTTATGCGGTTTTGAAAAATCCCCCATTGCCCTCTACTAGCTCTTGGACATAAATAAGTCATTTGATCAATCCATCCTCCTCACCCTATCCCTTTCAATTCTCTAAAAATCCTAAGTTCCCCTAGAAAAATACCCCCTTATTCCCTCCCATCAAAAATTCGATATAGAAGGAATACTCCCAAATTGCATATTGTGATTTTAAGAGATTGGCTCTTGCATTTTTGAGCATCAATTCCGCATCAAGAAGCTCATTGGATGTCTCAAGCTTTTGTTTATAGCGATTTGAGACGATGCGATAATTCTCTTGAGCATTTTGGATCGCTTTTTGGGATAAGACATATTGATCTTTTGCCAAATTAAAATCCCCAATCGCCTTTTTAAGCTCAATGAGAGCATCTCGTTTATAAGCAGAGATTTTAGATTCTAATGCGAGGAGCTCTTGTTGCTTTGCTTCTACTCTCTTTGCATCTTTCAAACCATTGAAGAGATTAATGGAAACTCCAAGACCTACAAATACCTGAGAATCTCCATAATACCTCCCTCCAAAGCTATAATCTCCAGAAATCCCTAGATCAATCTTTGGATAGTAATTCCCCTTCAAAGAAGAAATTTCATAGATCAAGGCTTCTTTCTGTCTCTGCATGGCTTGATATTCTGGCTTATACTCAAACATCAATAAGCTCAAGCGATCATAATCCATCTCTTCAGTATTTAGAGGCAAATCTTTCATCAAAGCAAGATCGATTGGCTCTTCAATCATTGCCTCCAAAGCAGAAAGAAGATAGTTTAAATGAGTTGTATTAGAGTTGATATCTAATTGTGCACTTGCTAAACTCACCTCAACGCTTAAGACATTGTTTTTTGCCCAAATCCCTTGTTTATAAAATTGCTGAGCTTGCTTGAGCTGGAGTTCCAAGAGTTTGGCAGATTCTTTAGAAATCTCCAAAACACCCTTTGCAAGAAGAATTTGGACATAGAGTTTTTTTGTCATATATTTAACTTCTTCTTGCACTTTTTTCATCTCTTCTTCTTGAGATTGAATGTATTTTTTTTGCATCTCTAGGGAATTTTTATCCTTCATTCCATTGAAGAGATTAAGCTCTAGCCCCAAGCTTGCTTTATTTCCAAATTGGTTTGAAAGTGCTCCATATCCACTCTTATAAGAGAAATCAATCTTTGGATAGTAATTCCCTTCATAAACGCCCAAATCAGCTTGAAATTTCTTCAAAATCGCTTCTTGCTCTTTGAGCTTATGGCTCTTTTGCAAAACAAGCTCAACACTCTCATAAAGATCCAAAGCTCCCAAAAACACACTACAACAGATTAAACACACTATTTTTTTCAATGCCATTTTCCTTTGGAATGGTACTTTTCTTCACCTTTGATAAAAAAGAGCAAAATCGCAGGAATAACAAAAATCGTCACAAAAGTCGAAAAAACCAATCCTCCCACGATCACTGCACCCAATCCACGATAAATCTCACTCCCACTTCCACTAAAAATCACCAATGGCAATAATCCAAAAACACTTGTCAGCATACTCATATAAATAGGACGAATCCTGCTCAATGTCGCATCAAAGACACCTTGTAAAGCTTGCATGCCATACTCACGCATATTGATCAAACTCTGATACACAATCAAAATTGCATTATTCACAACACTTCCCACCAAAATGATCATTCCAAGCATCGCTAAGATATCCATCGGCTGTGGTGCGACAAAGAGATTTGTAAGTTTTAGTCCGATAAACCCACCCACTACAGCAAAAGGCAAAGTCATAATAATCACAAAAGGATAGAAAAAGTTTCCATACAACGCACACAAAAGCAAATAAGTGATCACAACAGCCAAAACAAAGCCTCCCAACAACTCATCTTTGGTTTGCTCAAGCTTATCTGCACTCCCTTTTAACAAAACTTTGGTTTGAGGATCAAGCCCAACAGAGGGCAGGACTTCATTTTTGATCACATTGAGCGCTTCTTCTAAAGCCATATTTTGAGGAGGGATAACAATCAAAAGCATACTGCGATCACGCTCATAGTGGCGGATTTGCGTGATTCCATATTCTTCTTTGATTTGTGCTAAAGAATACAATGACACAACATTGCCTTGTGGAGTATAAATCTGTGCATAATTCAAATCTTCTGGTGCAAAAGAAGAGCGTTGCTTAGATTTCAAAACAAGATCAATATTTTTTCCACTAGAGGTTTGATACTCTCCAATCGTCCTTCCATTTAGCAATGTGCTCAAAATCTCGCCAAATCCCTTAGGGTCCATTCCATTGAGAGCCAAAGCTTGTGTATCAGGATAAAAAGTGATTTCTTTATTGTTGATTTCAAGCGTTGGGATTGCCCTCACGCTTGCTTTTGGCATTTTTTCCTTGATCGCTTCAATCATCTTATACGCATCATCTCTCAATGTTTCCAAATTCAAGCCATTAAGGTAAAGATCGATACTCAACCCCCCATTTCCTGCATCAAAGATTCCTTGCTGAAAGACGCTTCCTCTCACTGAGGGAATATCATTGATATTTTGTTGCAATTTTTTAGCCAAATCTCCGATACGCTTAGGATCTTGAGCAATCGCACCAATCATCATAAAAGATTCATTCCCAATAAAAAACAAATCCTTGATTTCTGGCACATCTTGGGGAGACTTTGCTGTGTATCCATTGATACTAAGATATTGTTTGTTTTGCTCATAAAATGCTTGAGCGATTTCTTTTCGCTCTTCATAAGATAATCCTGGAGGAGCACTCAAATAAGAAATTGCAAAATTTTGATCTCCGCTAGGGAGATAAGAGATTTTGGGGAAAAGGATTCCATAAAGCCAAAAACTTAATGCAACAAACCCACCAATACAAACAATCCTTCCCCAAATAGAAGTCAAAATCACCTTCAGCACAACGCTCATCAAACGATAAAAGAGTTTTCCGCAATAATCAAATGGATAAAACACAAATGATGCACCTTTTTGAATCCATCGTTTTATACATCCAAAAAACTCACTTTTACTTTGCATTTGATAAGTCATCATTGGCACGACAAACAAAGACACAAAAAGAGAAATCAAAAGAGCAGAAGTTGCACTCAAGGCAATATCATAAAAGAGCTGACCGCTCTCACTTTGCAATCCCAAAATGGGGACAAAGATCGCTACAGTCGTCAAAACAGAGGCAAAAAGAGCCCCAACCACTTCCCTCACTCCATCAATACAGGATTTGTATAGGGTCTTTCCTTGGGCTTGATGCCTTTGAATATTTTCAAGGACCACAATCGCATTATCAACAAGCATACTGATTGCAAATGAAATTCCTGCCAAAGAGACCACATTGAGAGTGCGATCCAAAAACTCCAAAACAATAAAAGTCCCAAAAATACTCACAGGAATCACAAACGCCACAACAAAAACAGAGCTGAAACTTCTTAGGAAAACAAACAACACAATCGCGGCAAACAAAATCCCATAAAGAATATTTTCTTTGACCAATGCAATGGATTCTAAGATATATCCTCGCTGATCCCTACTCCACGCAAGCTCTAGATGATGATCTTTTAGGATACCCTCATTGAGCTTTTTGACTTCTTTTTCGACTGCATCTGTGAGCTCTAAGACACTTGCAAATACACTTGGATGAATCCGCACAGAAATCGCATCTTTATTGTTATAAAAACTATAAACTTGAGTTTTGGCAAATCCCTCTTTGACCTCTGCTACATCACGCAATAAAAGATTTCTTCCCCCCTCACTTTTAATCACCGTGTTATAAATATCCTCAATGGAGGCAAATTTAGAATCAACACGGATACGATAACTCCTAGAGCTATAGTCTAATACTCCTGCAGAAGTGTTACTATTGGCCCTCTTGATAGCAGAGATCACTTCAGAAATTGTAATATTGTTATATGCAAGCAAACGCGTATCAAGGAGAATATGCATCTGCTCATCTCTTCCACCCCACACACTTACTTCCCCTACCCCAGGAATCCTTTCCAAAAATGGAACAACATTCTCCACAAAAAAGACTCTTTGATCTTCCACAGAAAGATCGGCTTGTGTTGATTGCAAAAAAAGATAAATGCTTGGAGGGATATTCTCTCCACTTGCTTTGATGATGGGTTTGCTCACATCATTGGGATATCCTCTAACTTCTTCTAACTTTTGAGAAACCTGCAATAAGAGCGTATTGATATTGCTCCCTTGCTTAAATTCCAACGTGATGCTCCCCCTCCCTTCCCTTGAGATAGAAGTCATACTTTGTAAAGATTCTAAGCTTTTGAGTGCCTTTTCTTGGGGGGCAATAATCTCTGCTTCAATTTCATAAGGACTTGCATTCTTCCAGCTTGTATAAATACTAATCACAGGATAAACAACTTTTGGAGTTAGCTGATAGGGAAGATGAGAAAACGCAATCCCTCCAAATAAAAAAACAAAAATAATCCCTACCAAAACGACAACAGGGTATTTGATCGCACCTTTAACTAAATTCATGCTAGTTCTGCTTTTTGCTTCATCATTCCAATACTCTCTCTCACTTCTACACCATCTTGAAGACGATATTGACCTCTATAGATGACACGATCTTTTTCATTAAGATTCCCTCTTACCACAGCAATCCCTCCAGAAATCGCCAAAACCTCTACACTCACCGCCAAAGCCCTTCCATCTTTTATGACAAAAACACTAGGACGATTGCGATACTCAAGCACACTATCACGAGGCACGATATATCCCTCACTTTCTCCCCCACTTTTAAGCATCGCACTTGCAGCCATCCCATCAAACAAGCGCTCTCCATTTGGAAGAGCAATCACTACAGGAAAAGTGCGAGAGCGACTATCTGCTTTGGGGATAATGGCTCTAATCTTACCCGTGTAGTTTTGCTTGTTGATATTCACACTTACAGAATCCCCAAGTTTATTGAAAGGCAAAATTGCATTGGGAACATCAATAATGGCTTCCACTCTAGAATTATTCAAAATCTCACAAATACCCTCTCCAGTCTTAATCCACTCTCCAATATTGACATTCTTTTTGACAATCACGCCATCAAAAGGAGCTTTAATGATCTTTTTGGACAACTCAACCCTTGCTTGCTCAAGTTCGGCTTCCAAAGAAAGGATCGTCAAATCTTGAACTTGAAACTCATAATTGAGTTTTTCGTATTGTTGCAATGCAATCGAATCGCTTTCTAAAAGATTTCTATAGCGCTCCAATTCTTTGAATTGATATTCTTTAAGAAGCTTGGCCTGCTTAAGCTTGGCTTCTTTAGATTCAATATCTTTTTGCAATAAATCCGAATTGAGGATGACTAAATTCTCCCCCTTTTTGACACTTTCGCCCAATTCAAACAAAATCTTCTCCACAACCCCACTACTTTGTGAAGCAATCTGAGAGTTTTCCTTAAATTTCACAACTCCCAAAAACATATTTTGCGAATCTAACTTTCCCTTTTTAATGGGCTGAGAACTTACAATTGAGGGTTTGGCCACCAAACCAACCACCATTAATGCCAATATAAACCAAAGCTTTTTCATTCTGTGATCCTGCTTGCCATCTAGATAACTTTGCTAAATATTTTAGCTAAAATTATGTTTCTCAAAAATTAGGTGTAGCAGGTGGTTGCTTTGAATTTCAAAGAGGAAAGTCCGAGCTACACAAAGACAGGATTCCATTTAACAAATGGCTAGAGCAATCTAAGGGAAAGTGCAACAGAAAATAACCGCCACTTTGAGTGGTAAGGGTGAAAAGGTGGGGTAAGAGCCTACCGACTTTGGAGAAATTCAAAGTGTCCATGTAAACCCAATCCGTAGCAAGAGAAGCATGGTTTTTGTCTTTGATTTTATACTTCTCGCTTGAAGGGCATTGCGAAATGTTCCTCTAGATAAATACCCACCCAATACAGAACTCGGCTTATAGCTACACCTACTTTGAGATTCATTCTTGTTTTTATTGTCTTTGTCTGATATGATGAAATACGCTAAATACTTCAAATAAAGGAACTTTTCAAATGTCAGAAATCATTCAAAAATCTCTTGCCTATCATCAAGGCGGCAAAATCGCAGTCACTCCAAAAACTTCCCTTGAAAGCTTTGAAGATTTATCTCTTGCTTATTCCCCTGGTGTTGCTTATCCTTGTTTGGAAATTCAAGCAAATCCACTCAAATCCTATGACCTTACAAGCAAAAGTAATCTTGTTGCTGTGATTAGCAATGGAACTGCTGTTTTGGGACTTGGGGATATTGGAGCAGAAGCAAGTAAACCCGTTATGGAAGGAAAAAGCGTTTTATTTAAGAAATTTGCAAAAATCGATTCTTTTGACATCGAAATCAATGAAAAAGATCCACAAAAACTCATCTCCATCATCAAAGCCATCGCTCCAACTTTTGGTGGGATCAACCTTGAAGATATCAAAGCACCAGAATGTTTTGAAATTGAACGCGCACTGATTGAGGAGCTTGATATCCCTGTGATGCACGATGATCAGCACGGGACAGCCATTGTAAGCACGGCCGCTCTACTCAATGCTTCAAAGATTGTCAATAAAGAACTTCAAGATCTCAAAGTCGTCATTATTGGCGCTGGAGCAAGTGCAATTTCTTGTGCAAAAATGTATAAAAGCTTTGGAGTTCAGCATATCCACATGTTTGATTCTCAAGGACTTATCAATCACCTCAGATCAGATCTCACACCACAAAAGCAAGAATTCATCTCACAAAAAACATTTGCTTCATATCAAGAAGCTCTCAAAGGAGCTGATGTCCTACTAGGTCTCTCAAGAGCCAATATTCTCACACAAGAGGACATTAAAGAAATGGCACCAAATCCTCTGCTCTTTGTCTTAAGCAATCCCAATCCTGAAATCGCTCCAGAACTTATCAAGGAAGTTAGACCTGATGCTATTGTCGCAACTGGACGCAGTGATTATCCCAATCAAATCAATAATGTTTTGGCTTTCCCTTATTTATTTAGAGGAGCTTTAGATGTCCGTGCTTCAAAAATTACAGAAAATATGAAAAAAGCCTGCTCAATCGCATTGGCTCAACTTGCTCAAGAAGAGGTCCCTCAAGAGCTATGCAAGCTTTATCAAAGAGATTTGTCTTTTGGAAAAGATTATATTATCCCTATGCCTTTTGATTTAAGATTGTTACCCAAGCTTTCAGAAGCTGTGGCCCAAAGTGCAAAATCTGATGGCGTTGCAAGAATCTAAATGAATCCACATATTCCCGTCTTAAAAGAAGAAGTTTTAGAGCTCTTTTCTTCAATTCCTGAAAATGGAATTTTGATTGATTGCACGCTTGGTTTTGGCGGGCACACTTCTGCACTTTTGCAAGCTCATCCCACTCTTCAAATCATTGGAATCGATCAAGATAGAGATGCTCAAGAATATTGCAAACAACACATCCGCTCAGAAAGATTGAGAATTTTGGAGGGAAATTTTTCAGACAAAATTGATGAGGCTCTGCAATCCTCTCCAATTGTAGGAATCTTGGCAGATATTGGTGTGAGCTCATTCCAGCTTGATACTCTTGAGAGGGGATTTTCTTTTGATTCTCCTGTGCTTGATATGCGCATGAATCAAGAATGCCCCATAAGTGCAGAACAAGTGATCAATACTTATTCAAAACTTGAGCTAGAAAAAATCTTTAGAGACTATGGAGAAATCAGGGAATACAAAAAAATGGCTGCACTTATTCTTCAAGAACGCCAAAAACAACCCTTTAGAAGTGCTGCTCAACTCAGCGCGTTTTTACAAAAGCATTTCAAAAGACATCACATTCACCCCGCCACCCTTGCATTCCAAGCTCTAAGGATTGAAGTCAATCAAGAGCTAAATGTCTTGCAAACTCTATTGCAAAAGATTTGCAATGCTTCATCTAAATTACAAAATACGATCTTGAGCATCATCTCCTTTCATTCTCTTGAAGATCGCATCATTAAAAATACCTTTAAGGACTGGGAAAAATCATGCATCTGCCCACAAAGTGTCATGCGATGCGAATGCGGAAATCATCACAGCCATGGTAAAATTCTGACTAAAAAACCCATAAGTGCAACACAAGCAGAACTATCCTCCAATATACGATCGCGTAGTGCTAAACTTAGGGCATTTCAATTTGGACGACAAAAATGAATACACAACAAACTCTCTCTCAAAATGAAAAAGATGCACTCACTTCTATAAGCTCTGATTCAGGAAAAATCAATGGCAAGGATTTAGTTTGGGCATTGATCATCTTTTTGTTGATTTTTTGTGTCTTTGCACCCAAAATTTATGTTTCAGGACAGATTTACTACATTAGCCGAGATATTGCAAAAATTGATAGCCATCTAGAGCTATTGCAAGAAGAAAATAAAAATCTCAGACAAGAATTGGAAGATTTTAAATTCCAACAAATCTTACGTATGGATCCATTGCAATAATGCTAGCCCTCATTACTGGAGCATCAAGCGGAATAGGCGAAGCGATTGCAAAGCGTTTTATTCAAGAAAAGCATCAAGTGATTTTACTCGCACGACGCAAAGATAGGCTAGAAAAACTTCAAAGCCTACTAGGTTCAAATTGTCTTGAAATCATTGACTGTGATCTAAGAAATATCCAAGAAGTTCAAGCAAGGCTTCAATCTTTTCTATCTAAAATTGATGTTTTGATCAACAATGCAGGATTAGCACTGGGACTTGAGCCATTTTATAAAAGCCCCAAACAAAACTATCAAGAAATGATTGAAACCAATATTCTTGCCCTTGTAGAGCTCACGCATTTCATTCTTCCTTCAATGATTGCAAATCAAAAAGGGCACATTATCAATATCGGATCAATTGCAGGCAATTATCCCTACCCTGGGAGTAATATTTATGGAGCGACAAAAGCCTTTATCAAACAATTTAGCCTCAATCTACGCGCAGATCTTATCGATCAAAATATTCGCATCACCAATATTGAGCCTAGTTTGGTTGGTGGAAGCGAATTCTCTCTTGTTAGGTTTAATGGAGATGAGCAAAAAGCCAAGGAGGTCTATGCTAACACCACTCCATTGATGCCAGAAGATATCGCCGAATCTGTATTTTGGTGTGCTTCTCTCCCATCTCATATCAACATCAATCGCTTAGAGCTTATGCCAACAACACAAGCTTTCTCACCCCTTAGGGTGATCAAAAACCCCACCTAATTCTCCCTATCCAGTGATCTCTTTAATATCCCCAATCTCCAAAAACATCCAATAGATCGCATAAATCAAATTTTTGCGATTTTCTCTTATTTTCTCATCCTCAGCATTTACCATCACAGAATCAAAAAAATCATTCAAAGGTGCTTTCAGGGAGAATAAAGCCTTAATATAACCCTTAAGATCACTTTGGGGTTGTGCTTTGATTCTTTGCAATGCTTGATAAAGCTCCATCTCTTGGGTTTCTTGAAACAAAGAAAGATCGATCTCTTTTGGATCACCACCAATCTCTTTGGTGATATTTGCCACTCTTTTAAATGTGCTCAGCATAGATTCTTTTTCTTCCTCTTCAAACACCTCAAAGAGTGCAAGAGCTTTTTGCATCATCTTTTTCAAATCTGTCTCTCGCCCATTGATCACGCTACGCAAAATAGAAGCATTGATTCTGAGCACACCCTCCATACGCTCAGTCAAAAACATCCATAATTTTTCCACATCAAAAGATTGATAATTTTTCGCAAGCTGATATATGTCATCTTTACTCAAAGCAATGCAATGAGCTTGCAAGATCTTCAACACAGCATTACCACTTCGACGCAAACCATAAGGATCTTTTGATCCACTAGGAATTTTTCCAACACTAAATAACGCCAACAAAGAATCAAGCCGATAACTCAATGCCAAAAACGCCCCAATTTCACTTGTGGGAAGACTATCCTCTTCTCCATTTGGCATATATTGTTCCCTTAAAGCAAGTGCAATTGCTTGGTTGCGATTTTCTACACCTGCATTTGCCTCAGCCTGCGCATAATACTCTCCCATCACCCCTTGAAGCTCAGGAAATTCGCCCACCATCTCGCTTAATAAATCTGATTTTGAGATTGTGACAGCCTCAAGCACTTCTGCATTGTTTTTGGATAAAAATGCTGCAATAGCCTTTTCACGCTCAATCTTATCTGCCATACTCCCAAGCCCCTCAACAAAAGTAACTTTGCTCAAATCATAACTAGCAAGAGGCCTTTTCAAATCATTGTGATAGAAAAACATCGCATCACTCAATCGCGCACGCAAAACTTTTTGATTCCCCTCAATTATTAACCCGGTATCATCGCTCATTGAATTAATCACAACAATAAAGCCATGATGGAGTTTTCCATTTTGATAGAGAGCAAAATAACGCTGATTTTCCTTCATCGAAGTAATAATCACCTCTTGAGGAAGTTCCAAAAACTCCCGATCAAATTCTCCATAAACAGCCCTTGGGGATTCTGTAATCGCCACAACTTCACAAAGTAGCTCTTCATCAAGTTCAATTTCTACATCCCTTTGAATCTCAATTTCTCTCATTTCTTGAAGAATCTTTTCTCTTCTCTTCTGTGGATCTAAAATCACTCCCCCCTCTTGAAGAATCTTAAAATACTCATCAAGACTTTCAAAACTCCTTGGATCAAAACCATAATCACGATGAATAAATGTATGGCTTCCACTCTTCACTCCAAAAAGTTCAAACTCGATTGGTTTTTGACCAAACAAAGCAACAACACTACGAATTGGGCGAATAAAAGAAGATTCTAAATTCCCCCATCTCATACTTTTTCCAAATTGCAAGCTCTCAAGCCATTTAAGAATCATTTCTCCAAGCAAATCTTGCACACTCTTTCCCTGAAGAGTTTGTGCAAAATACAAAACTTTCTTCCCATCCTTTTGGATTTCTTCCACACTTTGAGCATGGCATTTTTTCAAAAAACTTTCCCCTGCTTTGCTTAAACCCTTTGTTTTATCACCATCAATATAAGCAATCGCAACAGGAGGACCAAAAAACTCCACCTCTTGATCTTCTTGCCTCTCTGGAAAATCCTCACTCACAAGCACCAATCGACGAGGAGTATAAAAAAAATCAAATTTTGCACTCAAATGATACTCATCAAGAATCATTTCCCACTTTTTTAGGATATGCTTTTCTTCTTTAAGAAAGGGAATTGCAGGCAGTTCTTCACATAAAATTTCTATTAATAGATTCTGTTTCAACTTTCCATCCTTTAGTCGATCTTTGTCTTTCTTAATTTTAACAAAAGCCCACCTAAAAAGGAAAATTTAAGCGTGAAGTGTCTTAGAATCTTGATCTTTTTATCTTTTTTTCTTTATGCCGATTCATGCAAAGACATCACGCTTTTTGATCAATCTCAAATCAACACTATCCACTATGCTTACCATTATGGCAAAAAACACGATCTAGGCTATACAATGGCAGCGATTGCTTGGAAAGAATCATGTGCTGGGCTTTATCGCATCAACTTTGATGATCCAAGTGCTGGGATTTACCATGCCCATCTTCCAGGCGTCATCAAAAGGCATTACAAAACCAAAAACACCTCCTTTAAACGCAATGTTGTTGCCGAAAGATTGATTAGAGATATGGAGTTTGCATCACAAATTGCCCTAGAGGAATTACTGTATTGGAAAAAAATCAGAAACAATGATTGGAAAGCAATCATTAAGTCCTACAACAAAGGCTTTAGCTGGGAGAAAAGCAAAGGAAGAAATCAACTTGCAGAAGCATACTATCAAGATATTTCTCAAAAGGTCAAAATCCTTAAGGAATATTTTTCAAAAAATTCCTATCTTCAATTTCCACCCAAACATTTTCCAAAGCAAAATCCCACACAAAAAACAAAAAAATTTCAATTACTGAATGAATGAAGTTTTATCCCACCCCAACTTTTTTAATTAAAATTTATATTTAAAACCAATATTCCAGTTTGTCAAAACATCCTTGTTTTCAACATCCATCTTAACCCCCAACCCTCCAGTGATCGAGACATTATTCCCCACACTTCCTTGTCCTCCAGCATATAGCCCAACAGATGTATCGACTTGATAGACTTGCGCATAAGGAATCTTTGGTGCTCCTGTAAAACCAAGATTTAAAACATTCCCATCATTAAACAATCCCTTTTCTAAAACAGGCAAGAGATAAATATAAGAGCCTTCATTGAAATATTTCTTCATCTCAAGCCCAAGAGAAAGATTGAGTTGAAAGTGAGTAGCTTTCTCAATCTGAATCGAGGCTACACCATCACCCCGCGCCTCACCATTAAAAGTAAATCCAAAATCCACTCCCCCAAAAGGCTTGAAATAAAACGGACTTTCTTCCTCACCCACAGCGATCAAATATCCATAGCGCACTTGCGCATCGGTGATATAAAAATTATATTTGAGGTTTTGATTCAAATATTGCACAGTAAGAGCTTGAGAAGCTCCAAGATTGAGGCGACTTTGATTGAGTCCGACACTTTGAGAAAGCACAACATCTACTTCATTGCTTCCAAACGTCATCCTTGAATAAAACCCTAATCCAAAATTATGAGAAGCATTCTGAATAAAGTTTGATCCATAAGTCCCATATCCATAATGAGCATAAAATCCGATCAAATACTCTTTCAAATCCCCTACAAGCGTATCATATCCCGCACTTAGACCATTTACACTTGCATTTTCAAGAGTTCCAAAACTTATCGCTCCCTCATAACTCGCCCACAAAGCACCATAATCTGGACCACTATACCCCTCATCAAGCAAGATTCCATCATCCTCATTGGCATATCTCACTCCACTCAAAGATTGAAGCAAGTGAGCAATCTCTGTCTTTGAAACATAAGGATTCCCACTGCGCACCATACGATTTTCAAGATTTGAGTTGCGGATCATTTTGAGCTCTTGGGCGATCTTATCACTTGCATAAATCCCTTGTGTCGCTCCCTGAAATGCCTCCCGCATATAGCGCAAACTTGTATCAACCACTTCAACATTGCCCGAAGAAATATACTCAGCAATCCCCACCTTAAAGACATTGTCACTGCTTTGCAAAATACTCTCAACAATCAAACTATTAATAGAATCTGAAAAGATTTTTTCCATCACTTGCTTATTGTTAGAATCCTTAATGCTTTCCATCAATTCTGTAATCGTTGTTTGACTAACAGAAATCCCCAAATTGAGCTTTTTGGCGATCTCCTCGCCCAATTGGGTTTTTGCCATCTGAATCTCTGGAGTTAGAGTGATTGAAGTATATCCACCCTTATCCACACTCACATCTTCTAAAGTCAGATTTTCATATTTAGCATTTCCTGTTTTCTTTTTGATCCCACTCTCTGTGTCAACCAGCGTAACTTTCCCCTCTCGAAGCAAAAAGAGTGAATCATCTTTAAGAGCAGAAGCATTGCTTGCCTCGGAGCTAATAGAAACATTGATGAGTTTCTTTTCATCACTGCTTTGCCCCTCAAAAAGCAATGAGCCGACATTGACACGACCAAAAGCTCCTCCCCCCAATGGATCACTAGGAGAAATATAGGGCGCTACTGCGCTCAAACTTACACTGCTTCCTTCTTGAACCCTTAATGCCACAAAAGAGCCTCCACTATTTTTAGCCTCCAAGATTCCTGCATTTCCTACAGTTACATTTCCCACAAGAGTATTGGTTTTGATTCCCTGAAGGCTTAAAGTTCCTGCACTAGCACTCACAGTCGCTCCACCCAAATCAATCTCTTGAGCCTTGATATGCGAATCCCCTGTTGCAGTGATTGTTGCATTTTTAAAGGTAATCTTGCTCATAGCCTGTGAGTTTGCATCATAAAAACTCAATCCCCCATTACTTAGCACAAAATCATTCTCAAGCGTTTGTGCTTGTGAGCTCATCAAATCAAATCTCAATTCTCCATTTTTGCTCGAAATTGTGTAGTTGCTCTCTTCACTGCCTGAAGTGTTTTTCGCTCCAATGATAGAGTTGGCTTTGATAGAAGAATCTCCCGTGCTTGCAAGATTGGCTTGCAATTTGAGATCGTGATATTGCTCTCCTTGCCTTGCTGCTTGATCTGTACTAGAGCTTTTTTGAAAGATAAAATTTCCATTCTCTAAAGCAATCTCACCAATTTTGTTTTGTGTCGCCTCTTCAATCAGTTTAAAGCTTCCATTACTTACCTTAAGAGAGAACAAATCTGTATCATTTTCACCCACATAGATTGTTTTGACCTTGAACTGAGAATCTCCACTTGAAGAGATGAAGCCTTTGGCGTTGAGCTTGATACTTGCTGTTGCTGCAGTATTTTTTGGATCGGCTTTAGTAGATAGAGTTCGCTTAAACTCAAGATTTCCTCCATCAAGCGTGATAGAAGAAATCGTTCCACTCATGAGATTTGTCACTCCCCTTGCCTGCGGTGTGCCCACAGGATCTGTCTCGACAAGGGCAATCGTCGTATCTGTCAAGACTAGATCTTTAGCACCATTAGCCCCAGTGACTTTGATATTAGAATCCACAAAAGTCAGTCCAGCATTGCTAATACTTCCCTTTCCTGTTGATTGGATATCATGTAATTTAAGTCTGACATTTGCATCGTTTGATGCGTTAGCTACCCCGCTTGCCCCATTTGCTTTAACAGCTTCAATTTTTGCCTCAGCCGTGCTTGTGCCCTGCAAGATCGTCGTGCCTTTGATTTCAATCTCACTGTCCTCTTTTGTATTGAGCTTCAGTGTTCCATTGATTGAAGTGAGATTGGAAGTCTCTCCAAATGTGAAATTTTTAGCCTTGATTTCTGTAGTGGTTGTAGTTGTTTGAGCTCCACTAACTGTAACAGAAGAGCTTCCGCTATCTTTTCCGATAGCTGTGATCCCTCCGCTGATATTGAGCCCCAAAGTTTGATCTTCAAGTTTTGCTATACCTGTTTCTCTAGCATCACTACCGCTACTTCCTAGCTCAATTTTCAGTGTGCTTTGAGCACCATTTCTCCCATTTGCTCCATTAGCAGTTGAGTTGTCAATCACCAAATTCCCTCCGATGACAAACTCTTCACTTTTGAGATTACTTTTGATGAGAAGATTTCCCATTTTTGAGCTATCCCCTACATGGATATCCATTCCAATCCCTTGCACTTTTTCTGTAGTCTCTTTTCCATTTTCTATCTTTGTGCGTGTTGTATAGATTCCATTGGCTGCTATTGTGACATTAGAGAGAGCTGTAAGCTTCCCAGTGCTTGCAGATAAATCAAGAGCATTTAAAACAGGTGTTTCTGGTTCTGAGGGTTGCGTCACCGATGCACTATACGAAGACAAATTCACTCCATCCAAAACCAAGCCATTAGCCATTAAAACCGCTTCTTGATTGGCATAGAGTGCAACTTCATTGGATCCACTCTTTGCTGCTCTATTAGCACCTTTAAAAGCTGTATTGACAAAGTTAAAAGCACCATTCTCAGCTTTGCCATCTCCTCCAAGTGCAAAAAGCTTCAATGTCGCTGTAGTTCCATTTCTCACTGATGCAGCAGTAGCAGTTCCAAGTTCTACTTGTTGATTTTGAAAAGTGATATTGGATGCCTTAAGCATCGTATCCCCTTCAAATTTCAAAGTAGATGTTTGATTGGTTTTTGCAGATTCAAATTGAGTGCTAAAAATCATTTCTCCATATTGAATCTGATCTTTTTCTCCTCGTCCTGCTGTGATTGTCGTGCCATTTTTAAAACTCACACTCCCCCCTTGCGTGCCATAAAAAGTGATTTTCTCATTATTTCCCGCGATCACATTGAGTTTATTTAGCTCGACATTTTTTCCAAGATAGACTTGAGAAGTGGATAGATCAAGGATATTGTGATCAATGGTTGTATTTTTGCCTTCAATCTTGATTGTATCACTTCCATTGCCAAGTACTATCTTCCCCTCTAGTGCTTGAAGAATCAGTGTCGTTGTTTTATCTGCAGAGTTTTCAAAAGAAATAGAGCTATCCACAATCGAAATGTTCTTTCCTTTGAGTGTTGCACTGCCTCCATTGGTGATTTTTATCTGCGATTCTCCATTGCTTTTAACAATTTCTAGATCGACAAGCTGATTATTTTGATTGACAGCTTCTAGGATCGTCCCTCCACCCAATTCCATCGTCGTGTTTTGCAATGATGCTTTAGAATCATTGAGAACTTGAAGGTGAAGTCCCTCTACCTTGAGGTTTTGCACTTTGATTGCTTCTTGTGCTTTGAGCGCCAAAGTTGAACTGTCTTTGCCTTGAAGAGTAAGGAGTTGATTTTGTCTTTGATCCGTGCTATTTTCCCCCAAAATGATATTTTTCCCCCATAGATCAAGAGATCCTCCCCCTTGGAAACTATGCGTGCCCTCAAGCTTTAGATCTTGATTGCCTGCAGTAATGAGATTATTAGTCCCTATGAGATGAAAGGTAGAAGTTGTGCCATCTTTTCCTTGCCCTATTACAGAGCTTAGTTTGATGGAAACAGCATCCGTCTTTTGATTCTCTGTGTTTCCTAAGAAAATATAGGCATTGTTCAATGAAAGATGTGTATTTTTAAGCTCATTAAGCGAATCTCCCTTAAGGATGACATTACTAAGAGAGAGATTTTTGCTCTCAAGAGCAGTAAAACCTGAAATCTGCACTTCATTCTTAGATTGTCCCACAAAAGATGTTTGCTTATCTCCCCCCAAAGATAAAGTTGTCAAAGTTTTAGCCCCATTTTGAACCCCAAGTGTCAGCGTCTTGCCACTCCAAAGATTGAAAGTTTGTCCTTCAATACTTGCAGTTGTATTATTCCTAAGACTCTCACTAGAAGAAAATTGAATCTGACCATTGCCTTGAATATCAAATTTTCCACTCTCTCCTTTGATACTTTGAATCTCAAGCTTGCTTTCATCACCCATCACAAGAGTGCCTTGATTGTCTAGCTCTCCTGCTTTGAGGGTAGATTGTTTTTGCAAGACAATTCCGCCTACATTGCTCACCTTTCCTGCCTTACTATCTGAAGAAAGTGCAGACAAACTAGAACCCTCTCCTATCCATAGATTCCCTTGCACCTTGACTTCGCTAAAGCCCTTTAGGGTAAGATCAATATTTTTCCCAACCAATACTCTCCTATCCCTCCCCCCCTGCTCTCCAAAAATGAGAGTTGAGGGATTTGCTTTTGGCTGTTTAGAATTGCTTTCAATCGTTACATTGGCTTTTGAGTCCCCTTGAAGATTGTTTTCAAACAAAAAGCCATCTTTAAATAGCAAAGAAGTCGCAGTTCCATTACCAAAAGTGAAAGTCAAGCCATCAGTCTTGAGACTTAAGCGTGTATCAGATCCATACCAATCTGTGTTAAAAACCGCTTCTGGTGTTCCTCCTCCCTTTGTCGCAGTATTATATGTCCCTTTATTTGACTCACTCCCACTGCTCTTATCACCAAAATTTGCAATGATTTGATCATCTGCACATAAACCTGCCAAAACTCCGCTCAATACCAATGAAATACAGCTCTTCCTCATCTTCTATCCTTAGAATTTGTACTTTAAGCCGACATTCCAGCTTGTAATCACATCTGTGTTTTTGACACCCATTTTGATCCCCATACCTCCAGAAATCGCAAGGTTCTGAGCCACACTCCCTTGACCCCCAGCATAGATCCCCACATTGATATCTTGCTTTTGATCAAAGTCATATGCAAGAGCTCTTGATCCCACAAAACCTACTTGAATCTGATTTCCCAAATTGATAATCCCTGCTTGCACCATTGGCAAAACAAACACATAACTCTCTGCATTGAAATATTTTCGCAGCTCAAGACCAGCTATTAGATCAAAACGTACATTTTCTCTTTTTGTGATTCCAATAGAGGCAGTTGCATTTGTTTGGGTTTGATCGTTAAGAATAAATGCTGTATCGATTCCAAAAACAGGTTTCAAATAATAAGGACTTTCCTCCTCACCCAAGGCAAATGCATATCCATAGCGTGCCTGAAAACTTGTCGCATACCAATTGAATCCAAACTCTCCATTAAACATAGCAGGAAAAGTTCCATATCCCACATTAAGTGTTGAGGAGTTGATCCCAATCATTTGAGACAAAACCAAATCAATCTCGTGTCCCCCAAAATACATTCTTGAATAAAGTCCCAAATGAATATTGTGTGAAGAGTTTTGAATATGCTCCCCATTATATCCCCCATACAGATAACTCACAAACCCACCAAGCAATACATGATCATCAATCACCCCATCATATCCTGCACTCAACCCATTGACACTTGAGCTTACACTTCTTCCACTTCGCATTGCCCCATCATAACTCGCCCAAATCCCTCCTTTATCTAACCTCTTTTCTTCTGCTACATCTAAAATGATTCCATCATCATCGCTTGCATAAGCATATTTTGAAGCCTCTCTTAAAAGAGTAGCAAGCTCTTCTTGTGGAGCATAAGGGTTTTTGATGCGTGCCATACGATTTTGCAATGATCCAAAAGAAAGCGAGCTCATTTGCTCATAGATATTATAGGTTGTCGATGCAAGATGAGCCAACGCATCAAAACCATCATCTGCATAATAAAGCACTTCAGAGACGATCTGCGTATTGCCCTGTGCAATATTCTCAGCAATCCCTACTTTCAAAGGATGGTTTGAACTTGTCAGAATCGAATCTGCAATTTCTTCCAATCTTCCCTGCGCCAATGTCGCTTCTAGCTCTTTTCGCTTGGTAGGATCTTGGACACTTTCTAAAAGCTCAGAGATATTATTCTGCACCACACTCACACCAAGCAGTAATGATAAAACCTTGCTTTTGCTCTCATCTTCTTCTAGCTTGGGTGTCAGTTGCAATGATTTATATCCGCCATAATCTAGTGAGATATCTGTAAGATCAATTTTTATCCCATTTTGAGAATTAGAGGCTTCTACTAAAGTTGTAGTTGTATTTTTTGTGATCCCCTCGCTTGTTTTGATCAAAACAAGATCTCCCTCTCGAAGAGAAAAGAGCTCCACTCCACTTGCAAGTTTTTCAGGTTTTATCACAAGGTTGATGAGCTTTTGAGATTCTGTGCTATTTCCCTCAAAAGAAACACTCTTAGCCTGAATCTGCCCAAATCCTCCTCCACCCAAAGGAGCGCTTGGAGAGACATAAGGAGAGCTAGAGATCATCGTGATTGTTTTACCCGATCCTAGCTTGATACTTTCTTGAGTATCCTTAGAATCTCCTCCTGCAAGAGCAATCAAACCTCCATTATTTAAAACAATATTGCCAAATGTAGATTCTCCTTTAAGTCCCACAAGTTGCAATGTTCCACCTGTAGAGGCAATCTCTGTATGATGAAGTTGTAACCCATTTTGACTTGTCTTAATAGTTGAGTTGCCAATCGAGGTAATTTTCGTCGCAGAATCTGAGGAGAGAGTGCCTTGTGCTTGAATATTTCCTAGAGTGATTTGCCCCAATGTAAGATCAGCTGTTTTTTCTTTACTAGTATAAAATCCCAAGCTTCCATTGACAAGTTTAATCTCACCTGAAGTGATTTTTAAGGGAGTGTTTTGTTCTCCTGCTATGGCACTCATTCCTACTTCTGCAGAAGTTCCCTTTGCGATCAGCTTAAGCTCTCCCCCAACACTAGAGATCACAGGATCTTGAGATGATACCTCTACACTAAAAGAGCTTGCAGTAATGCTTGAATCCCCATAAGAAGTCAGTGGAGCTTGGATTTTGAGAGCATTGTAAGCTTCTTGCTTTTGCTCTCCATTTTTCAAAAGGATCAGATTCCCACCCTCATAGGTATCAGAAGCATTTTTGTGTCCTAGGCTAATTGTTCCGATTTTATCCTTTGCTGTTGTTTCGGTGATTTTAAGCGTACCATCTAAAACCTCAAGGGCAATCAAACTGCTTTGAGTCCCTCCCTCTTGGAGAGCTTGAGAGGCGATTGATAGTCCTGCGGTTTTAAGCTCAGATTCTCCACTTGAAGTGATCTTTCCACCGCTATTGAGCTGCAACTCAGCACCATTACTAGAGTTTTTGACATCAATCACAGCACTTTGAAGTGTGAGTGTATCGACCCCATCGATTGTCTCACCTGTTTTTGTTCCATTACCTTTTTGGATCGTGAAAGTTTTATTGGTTCCATCTCCTTGGGCAAGGATATTGGAATTTTTGAATGCAAAATTATTTTTGAGCTCTGCACTTCCTCTAACTTCTACATCATGGAGTGCAAGCATCGGTGTGGTGGCATCAACTCCCATCGCTCCATTTTGTTTGTTAGCTTCAATACTAGCTTTAGCTGTCTCGGTTCCCTCTAGGATTGTTGTCCCCTTAATTTCAATCAACCCATTTTTTGAAGTTAGTTTTAAGATCCCATTCTTACTATGAACTTTTGAGCTTGCTTGAAAGTCAAATGTCTCTGCTTTGATCTCTGTGCTTTGGCCTGCAGTATTGGCATGCAAAGCACTAATCCCACCCTCAACAATTAGCCCGATCTTAAATTCACTAAGCTTTTTACTCCCAATCTCGATATCAAAAGTGCTTTGGCCGCCTGTTTTGCGACTTTTGTTATTCATATTGATCGAGGAGTGGTCTAAAGTCAGAGTCCCGCCAATGATAAATTTTTCACTTGCTTCATCACTCTGAGTTTGAGATTTTTGATCACTTTTTAAAACAAGATTCCCCACAGCAGTAGAATCTCCCACAAAAAGATCCATTCCCACACCTTGGACTATCTCTCCTCCCTGCTGATAGCGAAAGTCAGCTGCACTCAGCGTGACTTTCCCAAGTGCTGTAAGATTACTTGCACGATCTGACAAGTCAAGAGAAGCTTTTGTCTCACCATTTTTCTCGCCATTTTTTGCACCATTTTGTATTTTTAGACTCTCAAGATTCATATCCTTAAGCACCCATCCACTTGAGAGGATTTTTGCACCATTTTCTCCAGAATAGAGTTTCAGAGTTGTGCTTGAAGAAGCGTCTTCTCTACTTTCTGCACCTTGAGCACTACTGCTTGCAAATGTCGTATCATAAAAAGCAAATCTCCCGATGCTTTCAGGGATAGCTTGCTGACTATCTTTAGGCAAATCAACTGCACCATAGGCATAAAGATTTAAGGTTTTGTTTTGCGTGAGTTCAAGGTTTTGATTTTTAAACACAAATTCAGAAGCCTTCATACTTGTGTCTGTCGTAGCTTTAAGTATAGATCTCTGATCGCTCTCTTGAGAGGTAAAAAATAATCCTTGATATTTCCCCTCCCCCTTTGCATCAAGCATTCCTACAGATAAATCAATGCTTTCAAGATTCAAAATACTTTTGCTTGTCTTACCTTCAATGACAAGAAAATCATTTTTGCTTTGTGTTTGGATAGAAAGATTTTTGAGCATCACAGAGCCATCAAAAATCAGTTTATTTCCTCCCAATTTAAGAGTATGCTTTGCGCCATTTTTTAGGTTAGATCCATTTTTTCCCTCAATGCTCACCTCTCCATCTTTATTTCCCTCTTGCTGAACATCAATAGCATTTGCCTGATTCTGAGAATTCTCTTTGCCTAGAGCGATTTCTCCGGCATTATCATCTGTTGTAAGATTTAGTATATAGGGTGCTCCTGTCTTATTTTGACTAGATGTATCTTTTCCGATCTCAATCTTATGTCCATAAATCCCAATCCCTGCTCCACTGAGAGTGCTTTGATGCTCGGTAGCTCTTTCTGCATTTGTGCTAGAAGCCTGCACTTTAATCACCCCTTGATTAGTCTTTGTAGAATTCCCATTTTCAATCACAAGGACTTGGCTTTGACCCCGACTATCTCTCCCCTCCAAAATGGCATCTTTCAGTGTCGTGGAGACATTCCCCAAAACTGCCCCATCTCCATCCTTAATCACTTGCAAAGTCACATCTTCTGCACTGACTTGATGAAAAAGCACACCAGCCCCATCATTGGTCCCATAAAAACCAATTGAGGTTTTTTTGCCCTCTTCTTCTTGTGAGTTAGATCCAATAAAACTCGTCACGCTTTGTACAGATTGTGATAATACAGAAGTATCTGCCGTAGCTTTTCCAACCTCAACGCTCTCTCCTCCAAAAGTGACATTTCCCCCTCCTGATACCTTGTAATCTCCAGAGATTGTAAATTTCTTCCCCTTGATGTAGCTTTCTTTGGTAAGAGTTAGAGTTGCTTGTGAAGTTTGAGAGGCTGGGACTGTTGCACTATTTGCTTGCAAACTATTTAATGAAAGATCTTGTGTGGAAGTCAAAGAGACATTATCCAATGTGAGTTGGTTGGCAGTGAGAGTTGTAAGCTTATCACTTGTGATTTTTAGATTTTGAATCTTGGCATTTTTAAACTCAGTCGAACTCACAGACAAAATAAGCTCAGCACTTGATTGGCTAGAAAGTACTGTTTCTTTGCCTGTATCTCCAAGTGTGAGTGTATTAGCAATGATTGTCAGACCTTTTCCGCTTGAGAAGTTAATATCTTGATTGAGGATTGAGAGATTACTATTTTCTGCGTTAATTTTAGTGCTGTAACCATTGATCAAAATCTTCCCTCTTTGGCTTTCCCCCGTGATGGAATTAGAGCTTATCGACCCTCCAATGAGTGGCATTGCCTTAAAACTCAGTGAAGAGTAGTTTTCAAAAACAAGAGTTCCTTGATTATTAAGTTTGGCTCCAGAGATCTCTAATTTTTGATTTAAAGAAATTGTGCAAGTCTCGCCTTGTTTAATTTCAGTGGTCTCAGTCGTACAATCCACAGCCAAAGCCTGTGTTAATATGGTTGATAATGCAAGGGAAATATATTTTTTCATTCTTACTCCAAAGTTACAAACTTTAATTTTAACTCAAAGTAGATTAACCTCCACTACCCCACGCACAGAATTTATGCAAAAAATCCTCTTAGCCCTTTTTAAATCTTCCACTCTCAACACCCTCTCTTGGATCACTCCCTTTTCTAGCAAAATATCACGACATATTCCTCGCAAAATTTGATTTTCAAATTTAGGTGTAAAAAGCCCATCTTCAAGCTCTAAGACAAGGTTGCTCCGCATCCCTTCAAGCAAGATTCCATCACGATGATAAACCTCATCAAACAATCCATTTTCATTGAGATATTTCACATCTTTGCCAAGCGTTGTTTTGAAAATATCTAAATCACTTCTTTGATGCTTTTCTTGCAAAGTGATTACACGAGATTTCACCTCCTCATAAGGCAAGATCTCAATTTTTGATTCCCCACTTTGAGTAAGCAAAACACGAATGATTTTTTTCTCCTCAAAACTAAAGGATTGCAATTCCTGAGAGAGATGATCTGTATACTTGATCCCTAATCTTTTGGCACCCTCTTTTAGACGTTTTAAGTGAGATGAAAGAAATGTCATTCCTTGGGGGATTTCTAGAAATTCTTGAATCTCTTGATGTGGGGTATAAAGAATCGTCTCAAGAAGAGAGAACTTTACTTGTTGTTTTAAAAACTTCATCTTTGTCTGCAATTCTGCATACTCCTCATCAGGCAGACTATCCCACACGATCCCACTTCCCACCCCATAGCGACAATGCAGATCGTTTTTAATAATTGTGCGAATAGGGATTGAAAAAACAACAGAATCTTTTTGCAATACCCCAATTGCTCCGCAATATACACCTCTTTGGCTTTGCTCTAAAGATTCCAAAATCTCTATGGTGATCTTTTTGGGAGCGCCAGTGATTGACCCACAAGGAAAAAGAGCTTGAAAGATCTCAAATAACCCCTGATCTTCACGCACTTTTCCCTCAATCGTAGAAGTCATCTGAAAAAGCGTCGGATAAGTCTCTATCTCAAACAATTTTTTCACTTCAAGAGTGCCATTTTGGATGACTTTACTCAGATCATTTCTCAAAAGATCCACAATCATCACATTCTCACTACGATTTTTAATATCTTGAGACAAAAATCTTTTGTTGGCCTCATCCTCTTGAGGATCAGATCCCCTTGGCATTGTTCCCTTCATTGGGCGTGTCAAAATTTTCCCCTCTTGAATACAAAAAAACAATTCTGGAGAAAAACTCAAAATCTCTCCAAAAGGAGTAGGTAAATAAGCCTTATAAGCAGTATTTTGTTTTTGAATCAAAAGATAGAAAAGATGGAGTGATGGGATTGTGGTTTTAAATTCAAAAAAAGTCGTAAAGTTTCCTTGATAGGTATTGCCAAATGCGATTTGCTCTCTTAGGGCTTTGATTTTTTGGACATATGTTTCTTCATCTAAAAAGTTTGAATCAAAAGGAAAAAAAAGATCATTGATTGGGGGAATTTTAAGCCTTTCACGGCAAGAAAAGACACCAAAATACAACAACGGAGAGGAAGAGATAAAAAGCCTATCAGAGAGTGCTTTATGTGCTTCATAGCTCACATAACCCACACAAAAAAACTTTTTTTGATATTCCTCTAGCCTTTTAAATGCCTCCTGAAGCTCTTCAAAAGAGTGTGCAACCAATTCTTCTTCTAAACAAGAATAAGCCCAATCTCCAAAAATACTAAATTTCATACTTCTCTAGCAGATGTGTAGGTTGATAGCTTAACTTTGCCTTGCGCAATCCCTCAATCCCCAAATCCTCCTCACGATTAGCCCACATAAATGCTCCCCATAAATGTTCCAAAAACTGCTGATTGATGGCTTGAAATACTCCATTATAAGCCGTATTGGCTTTTTCAATATGCACAACAATACTCTCTTGAGAAATCGCCTCCCCAAAAGAAAAAGCTACAATCTCTCCATCAACCCGCAATAATCCACCCTTCAAACCAAATAATCCATCCCCTGTAGTCTGAGAGAGAATCTCAAAATCTTGTAAAATTGATTCAATCCCCCTTTTCTCAGCCTCCAAAGCCTCATCCTTTCGAGGATTAGCCTCATACCATTGATGATACACTGCGCGCAACTCATCAATGTGTCTAGATTCCATAATCTCAAAAACAAAAGCAGGATAGGAGGTCAAAAATTTATTGAGGTGATTTTTTTTCTTATGATATTTTCTTCCACTAAGAGCAATAAGCTCAGGAATGCTATAGACATAATCAAAACGATCGCGATTAGCCTGAGATTCAAGTCCGAATCGCTCTTTTAAATACAGTGATTGTGCTAAAGTCAAGGATTTAAATTTTGCATTAGGACATGATTCTAAAAATACCTCAAGGGCTTTAGGATAATTTTCTCCCAAAGGAAAAAAATAATAAGGCTCACTTTGAGGATATGTTGTGCGAATGATCAAACACCCCTCCACCTCAACTATAGCAATCTCTCTAGCAAATCTCCAAATCCACAAATTAGTAAAATTAAAATCCGATAAAGGCATTTCACTCCGATCTTGGAGCGCAAGGATATGATCTCTATCATCTAGCTTAATTGGACGAAACTGCATGACTTTCCTCTTGAATCTGCTGCGTGAGCAGAAAAATATTTTGATAAATGAGCTGAATTTGTTTTTTGGATAGAAGTCCTTTTGATTCTAGACGCTGAATGATCGCTTCTTCCCTTTGAAAATCCTTGATTTCTTGTTGAATTTGACCTTTAATCTTCCCAATTTGAGAGGCCAATGCCAAGCGATGATGCAAGAGTCTTATAATTTCATCATCAATCTGATCTATCTCCAAACGCAGATTCTCTATCATTTGAGACATTCCACCTCCTTTTGTATTAAATCTTCAAATTTTTCTCTTGATTTGACCAAAAAAACCTCTCCTTGAGAGATCGCCACCTCTGCAGCTCTTAGACGCGAATTATACTGACTAGACATACTCATCCCATATGCTCCAGCATTGGCAAAAGCGATGATATCTCCAGCTTGAGTTGAGGGAAGCAAAATATCTTTTGCAAGATAATCTCCGCTCTCACAAATTGGTCCCACAATATCACATCGTGACTGTTCCCCTTGTTGATCTTTGAGTAAAGTGGGTTGGTGAATCGCTCCATAAAGTGAAGGACGCATCAAATCATTCATCGCCCCATCCACAATCACAAAGCGCTTATCTCCATTTTTTTTCTCCCCAATCACTTGAGTAAGAAATACACCACAATCCCCTACAATTCTCCTCCCAGCCTCACAAATAATAGTCGGCTCATTTTCTCCAAGACTTGCAAGAATCCCTTGTGCATAATCATAAAGAGAAATAATCTGCTCTTCTTGATAGGAGATTCCAATCCCTCCCCCCACATCAAAAAATTTGATCTCTAGCCCTAGTGCCAAAAGAGAACGATAAAGTTGAGCAATTTTTTGGGATGCTTGCAGGATGGGATCAAGGTCGCAAATCTGTGATCCAATATGAAAATGTATCCCCACAGCCTCCAAAAATGGAGAGTTTTTGATATAAAGATACATTTCTTTGGCTTGCTCGATTTCTACTCCAAATTTATTTTCATGAAGTCCTGTAGAAATATAAGGATGGGTTTTGGCATCGATATTGGGATTCACTCTTACAGAAACCCTTGCTATCAGTTTGAGATCTTGGGCGATCTTTTCAACGCGTTGCATTTCTTGAAAAGATTCAAGATTGATAAACAAAACCCCCTCTCTTAGTGCCTCCTCAATCTCATCATCCCTTTTCCCTACGCCACTAAAAATAATCTTATAGCGCTCAATACCTGCCAAAAGCGCACGACGCACTTCTCCAATACTCACACAATCTGCACCAGCACCCAAAGAAGCCAAAAACTTCAAAATAGAAAGATTGGAGTTGGCCTTAAGGGCATAACAAATCAATGATTTTCTTCCACTAAAAGCCTGTCTGAAGTTTAAAAAATTTTCCCTCAGTCGATCAAAATCATATACATACAAAGGAGTGCCATACGCGCGCGCAAGAGATGCAAAATCCATTATTTTCCTTCATAACATTTTTTCAATCAAAGAATCAAATTGCGTCTCAAAATCAAAATGACGCATAAAAGGGAGATTAATTTTCTCAAAATTTTGTTGATCTCTTATATTGATAAAAAATATAAAGCGCAATTTTAAAGAATCTAAAATAAATTTAGCACTCAAAAAGCGATTAATCATTCCTAATTTATCATCACACACAATCAAACTCATTGATTCAAAGCGCTCTTGAAGCTCCATTGCCAAAGAAACCATAAAAAAATCTTTATAAATTGGAACAAATAGCCCACCAGCCCCTTCTATTATCAAAACATCTACCTTTCCCCTAAAACCCTCAATCTGCTTATAAAGGTTGTCCAAACAAATCATGCCTTGAAGATCAGCCACATAAGGAGCGCAAGGAGACTCAAAAGAGTAGAGATTAATATCCTCAAGCCTTAGATTTGGAAGGATTTTTTGAGCACTTTTTAAATGAATGAGTCGATCAGAAGCATTGAAAGCTATTCCGGTTTCTATGGGCTTAATCGCAATGGCTTTGATTGATCGGCTTTGTAGTTTCTCAACAAGATGATGTGCAACAAAAGTTTTGCCCACATCTGTATCAACCCCACTAACAAAAAAAACTTTCATCAATCTTGTAAGAATTTTTGAGCAGTGCGGATTTGTTGCATTGCGATGCGGGTTTTTTCCTTTTCCTGCTTCAAAAGCTCCATGGTTTGCAAAATCAATTCTCTTGCATCAAGCATTTCTTCCAAGTTTTTAAATCCTTCTTGAGGAAGATTTGTGCTGATTTGAAAAGCTTTTTGAGCATCACCTTCAATCAAGGCAATCTTAAGATTATCTAGCCAACTCATGATGATTAATCTCTCTCCAAGCTTCAAGCAGTCCCCTTGCTACACGCATCACTGTATCAATTTTTGTTTCATCATTTCTAATATTTGCTTGAGCCAAAAGTTTAATTTGATGCGTATAAAGTCCAGATAAGTAGTGTGCAACCTCTCCTCCACGATCATAATCAAGAATATTGAGAAGTTCACTAAAGATATCTGTCGTTTTGTTAATGTAATAGATTTTTTTTTCAATATCGTCCAATTCAATATAACGCTTTGCTTGGGCAGAGAATCTCAAAATCCCTTCATAAAGCATTTCAATCAACTTTGCAGGAGATTCAATTGAAACTGCATTTTGTTGATATAGATGATAAGCATTTCCTCGCATTTTTACTTCCTTGTGGCCTGATCAATCATCATTTGTACACTATTAAAAGATCCGTTTGTTTTAGCAATTTGACTATCATAAGCTGCAAAGCGCTCCGCCATTGAGTTGTATCGCGCATCAAGTCTTTCCATCGTTTTTTTACGATCTTCCCTATAGCGCTTATCATCACGCGTCAATGTTTGCTCATAAAGCTTTAATGAAGAATTAGATCCCTTAATCATCGAATCAATTCTCTCATTTAACTCTCTAAACACACCACCTACACGCGTATCTTTACCCAATACTGCCTTATCTATACCCACAAAGAAGTCTTTTACTCCATCAGGATCAGCTCTAAGTGCATCTGCAAGCTTTGCTTCATCAAAGCTAATTTTATTATCGTCCAAACTCAAACCATATTTAACCAAACTTTTGATATCGCTTCCACTTCCAGAAATCGCAGAAAATATTTGATTGATAGAAGAGCGAATCATGCGCACAAAACTTACACCATTGAAAATCCCTGCTATTCCTGTTTCAGGATCATATCTTGTAACCTCAGCAAGCTTTGGCATCAACTCATTGTATTTTTCAACAAAACTCTTAACTACCTCAATAATGTTTTCATTATCTGCAGTGATGCTCACAATAGCAGGTTTTCCCTCTGGAGTAGGACTCACAAGCTCAAGCTTCACCCCACTCACAACATCATCAATCTCATTTTTGGGACGTATGACCTTCACTCCGTTATACATCAACTCTGCATCTTGTCCTGCTTGGATGTTTTTGAGCTTAAAAATCCCTTCTTGGGTTTTGCTATATTCAGCAAAACTCCCTTCTCTTAGCCCTATTTGCCCCAAAGCTTTTTTACCCGCTTCATCATCTGCTTTAATAAATACATCCCCCTCATTGGTATTGACAACCAATCTCCCCTGATCATCTACATGCACAAAAAGTCCACCGATATTATTAAATGCATCAGCAATCGCTTGAGCATTTTGCGCTCCTGTATTACCTCGCTTGGTCAATTCAGACAAATCTAGAGGAACTGATCCTAAGCTGATTTTTCCCTCTAGTTTTCCCCCCTCAACTGGCTTGCTTCCCAAAACAATCGGATCAATTTCTGTCTCTGTCTGCTTGAAGCCTATTTCTTTTGCCAAGCTCCCAAAAACCTGAACTTGATAACCCCTTCGATCATTGATTACCAAAGAAGTTCCACCTACCCCGATTCCAATATTAATATCTTTTCCCAATAAGTCTGCCAAATCAGGATTTTGGGCGATAGCTTCTTTGATAGCTTCTTTGATAGCTTGTGCATTATCGCTTGATTTGCTTGATTCTGGAGTTTGTGGAAGCTGAATAAGCACTGATTGATCAAGGCCATTCACATCTTTTAAGACAATTTCTAAATCCCCCTCGCCCAAAGTTAGAGCTCCGCCCTTGATTGCTTCAGACTGCAAAGTTGATCCAAAATAGATTCGATTTTCTTCTCCAGTTTCTTTTGAATTAATCATCAATTGATAGGGATTGGCTCCCCCTGTTTTCATCACCATCCCTATAGCATTCCCCCCTGATTTATCTGTCACAAGTTGAGCAACTTCTTGTAGAGTTGTACCTGCAGGAATTTTGATTTTATAACGATGACCTCTTGCGCTAAAGGCAAGCACAGTATCTTCTTCAGTAAAAACAGATTCTCTTGATTCAAACTTTGTGCCCACCTCATTGATATCATTCTTTGCAACTTGCTTGATTTCCACGCTAATATCTTGGATTGGGACACCAGGACTTGCGCTTGCTCTCAAGCCTTCTCCAATAACCTCAGTTTTCCTTTTGATAAATGAAGAATAATCAGAAAGGATCTTTGCTTCAGAATTAACTCCCCCTAGCATAGAGATGATTGATGCGAGTTCTGCTTGTTTTTCGACATTTTCTTTCATTTTTTTGTCGATAGGATCGACCATCGCCTTTTCATCAGCTTTTCTAAGCTTTTCAATGACATCATAATTTAAAACATTACTCCCCACCCCTAAAGAGCTAAGCTTCCCTACAGCCATAAACTCTCTCCCATCTTATTGCTCTCTGTGCTTGTTGTTTTCAATTTTTACCCTTGCTTATTGAAAATTGCACCGACTAAATCATGCATTTTCTTCATTAGCTCAATCGCTTCCTTTGATGGAATTTCTCGAATCACCTTTTGACTCTCCACATCCTTAACCACAACCAACAAACCCTCAATTGTATCATCATAATTAAAACTAATATCTGTCCCCAGCTTCCTCATTTCCTGATTAAACTTTTGAGTAAGAGATTGTAGTTCTTCTCTGAGTTTTTTATCTTCCTCAGTATCGTGCCTTTTTTCCAACACCTGCCTAGATCCAATCTCTGTCCCTCCATACTGCTTGGCCAAATCCAAAATCTTCTCTTGTGCCAAAGAAATATTTTGTCTCAATTCAAGCATTCTCTTCCTCCTTGAAAATTTAAAACTCCACCCTAAATCGTCAAAAAGAATTTTTTCTGAAATCTTTTTAAATTTTATTGAATCAACTCTAAAGGATCGATATGCTTATCTTTTTGTGTTACTTCAAAACCTAAACGCTCATTGACTTTTCCAATAATATACCCTCTTTTGATTCGCAAACCTGGGCGTATTGTAGGAGCAATCTTGTCTAAATAGGCATAAATTGTATGCATCTGATTGGCATGTTCAATAATCACAACTTTCTTAAGCACTGGCGTTTCTTTTGCAAAGACAACTTTACCATCCATCACATTTTTAACATTTGAGTTTGCTTTTTTGGGAGACAAAATCACAGATTCATTAAAGACTTTGATTTTATACACAGGGTCAAAATATGTTCCAAACCTTTGCTCTATCGCATAAGTATCAAGAGGGGCAATCGTCTTTCTTCCACGATAATGCATTGTTGAAACCTGACGATATGAACTTCCCATTCTTCTAACATCCAATGGGGCGACACGATCTTTTTTTGCAATCTGTGTTTTTGCTTCATCTTTTTTTTGTATATCTTTTCTCTTCTCGTTTTGTTTTCTAATATTGAGTTGCTCCAAAATTTCATCTAAATTGCGTCTTTCTTGAGCGATTTTACTCATTCTCTCATCATATGCTTTCAAATCTTTTTCAAGCTTTGCAATCAAAACGTTACTTCTCTTCACACCTTCTTGCAGTTTTGTCCTTCTCTGGTTTTGTTGTTTGATCACCCCCTGAAGAGCTTGCATCTTCTTAGAGATTTCTTGTATCTCAACTCCGATCTTTTTTTTCTCATCTGTCAGCGAAGCAATGCTTGTTTTGGCATTTTTACTTAATGCACCAAAAAGCTCACTTAAGACAATATCTTCAGAACTCGTAGGTTGTTTATCACTCACGATCACGCGAAAAGCAAGCTCTTGGGCAATCAGCTTTGTGATTTGGGACTGGATATCCATATTACGCTTGTGTAGTTCATCACTCCTATTTTTTGCAAGCTTAAATTCTTTTTCCTCTTCTAAAAACTTCCCTTGATTGTCCTCAATTTCTTTTTCCAAAATCTGAATCTCATCTACCAAAGATTTCAACTCATTGTTTTGAAAAGAAATTTGCTTTCCCAGCTCCTTAATTTTGGCACTGATCCGATCTTGTTCTTTGATATTTTTTTGAATCTTGGCTTGATTTTTTTTTATCGCATTATCAACATTTTGGGCATTTAACCCTATTATAATTGCAAGAATACCCACTACCAAACGCACGATTTAATAATCCTTTTGACGAATAATAACAACCAAAGCTGAGAGTATGGAAATACAAACTGAAATCACCAAAAGCGAAATAAAATCACCAACAGGAGAAAATACAACATTGCTAATCTCTAAAGATTCCAAGACTGATGCAAACTCATCTCGATTGAGAATATAAAAAACTCCACCAATAACAAGCAAAGAAGAAACCGCAGAATCAATCAAAGCAAGCTTAAATAAAATCTTATTTTTCATCCAGCTAGGTGCTCCAAGATAACTCATAATCTCCATTCTTTTTGAATGTTGCAAATGCCAGATTTCAACCTGCTTTACCATCAGCAAAATACTTAAAATCCCAAGAAGCGTCCCAAAGAAAACAATGCTCTTTTTCAAAAGAAGGAGCAAGCGATAAACTTTTGAATGAGTTTTTGCAAAAAGCTCCACTTTTTCGACACCTTGGATAGAAAGCAGAGTATTGCTGATATTTTTTAGCTGAGATTGATTAGGAAAAATATCAAGCGTCATCGAATAAAACAAGGGAAGCTCAGATTTCAAAAAAGCCAAATTTTCTGCCGAAATTGTGTGCTCCAAACTTTTTAAAACAATCTGAGGATCAATCGGTTTAATCTCTTTAAAATATCGAATCTTAGAAGACAAGAGTTGAGCATTTAACTCTTGCTTAGAAGCAATCACAATAGAGTAATCTTGAGAAAGTTTTTTTTCATGCTCCTCTACAGCTCTTTGGACCAATACTGCACTCTCAAAGCTAAACAAAAGCATCACAAGCGGATAAATTAACGATAAATGCCTTTTAATGAAATTCATAAACCATCCCATCCTCTATTTGAAGTCTTTTGCTTGCGATATCAAGCATTGCAGGAATCTGATGCGTAACAACAACCACAGTAATCCCTAACTGTTCATTGGCACCCTTCAATAAATTCCAAACCAAACTTGAAGAATACTCATCCAGATTTCCTGTCGGCTCATCTGCCAAAATCAAAAATGGATTATGCGCCAAAGCCCTTGCCATCGCAACTCTTTGCTGTTCTCCACCACTTAGCTCAAGTGGATATTTAGAGGCTTTGTGACTCATTTTAGTATGAGCTAGAAGTTTTTGTGTTTTTTGCACACAAAGTTCTTTAGCATAGCCATTGATTTGCATAGGAAGCATCACATTCTTCTCCACACTCCACTCTTCAATCAATTTGTAATCTTGAAACACAATCCCGATGTTTTTTCGCAGCTTCAAAATATCGCTTTTAGAAGGTTTTTTCATATTGATCCCCCCTACACTTAGATTACCTCCTCTTACACTCAATGCCCCATAAAGGGACTTAAGCAATGTGCTCTTACCACTTCCACTTTCACCAACAACAAAGACAAAATCTTTTTTATAGATTCTAAAATCTGCCTCTTTGATCACGGGTTCATTTTTTTTATAAAACAATTCAAGCTTTTTTGCCTCAATCACTACACTCAATTTCTTCTCCTTTTTGAATCATCCTCAATAGCTCTTGATGTGCCTTATGCGTCGCTTCTGTTGGCAAAGGATTTCCACCCAAATATCTTGGCTCTCCTTGATTGGGGATGAGCAAAAATTTACTTTGAGGCTGATTAAAGTCTCCAAAACTTACCATTAAAACAGAAAAATCACTGGAAGTATAAAAACTATCAATATGCAAAAACCAATCAGTCTTGATGACCTTTTTTGGGATTTTATCAAAACTTCTAAGAAAAACTTTTGCAGGGAAAATAAAAGCCTTATTGTGTTTCTTTTCTGTCTTTTTCTCCATAGCAATGACCTGTAGATCATAAATATCTTTATGCTGTCTCAACCAACGATCTTCATATTTACTCACTACTTCTTTTTGAAGATTCTTATTGATTTTGCATTGCAAATGCTTTTGTCTTAAAACAATCTCCAAAGCATAGAGAAAATACCCTTCATCATCGCTTCTTAGCTCAAGCTTTCCATCTTGATCTAAGATTCGCATCGCCTCATGTAAAAATCTCTCACTCCACACACGTCTATGAGGTTTTTTCTCCCATGGCACAGGAAAATGTATATAAATCGCTTGACACAACGAAGAAGGCAATAACTCCAAAAACACCCTTGCATCAAAATTGATAATCCACACATTTTCGATCCCCTGAATCTCAATCTGACGCAAAACTTGCTCAATTGAAGGTGTATGAATTTCAATACCGATAAAAAACATCGATGGATTCTGCCTAGCTTTATTCAAAAGATGTCTTCCAGAACCAAATCCAATTTCAAGCTCAAAAGGACGATGAAAGTCTGAAAAATGATGAATTTGCTTCAAAAATGGAGAGAGAAGAGTTTGCTTAAGTGAATCATTATTGAGATTGTGTGTAATAAGCATATCTTCATTATATGAGGCAATAACTCTTAGCGCTCCCTTAATGATGCCCGTAGGAAGATTTTTTGACCCCTTTTCACATTTCAAAATATAGTCATTTTGTTTTTGGCGATAACGCTTACGCAGAAAAAACTCATGCTCTTCAAAACGTACCAAAATCAAACTTTGCGTTTCATCGCCCTCTTTTTGTGCCTCAAATACAAACTCATATTTTCCACTCACAAAAGGCAGTGGAGGAAGTCTCAATTCTTTTGCTAAACAATGCGGCATCATTCTCTCTTTAATTTAAATTCTTGACTTGGAGAACTTGGAATTTGATTGACATCAACAAATTCCACCCAATACACATAATCCACCCCGACTTTCATTTCCTTATCTACAAATCTTGTTGCACTTGCAGGAAGCTTAAATTTCAAAGGAGTACCAAAAGCTCCTTCTTTGCGATAAACATTGACCTCCATCACCCTTTCACTTGGTTTTTCCCATCCAATGATAGCCTCACCTTCATGCACACTTGCACCTTTTATCATTGGGGGATTTGGAGGAATGAGAGATGTCCCACATACTGGGATCTGATTAAGAGATCCTTGAATCCCATCCTTATCTACAGCTACAACCTTAAAAAACCACTTCATTCCATTCTTGTCGGTGCGAAATTCATAGTAGGGCTTAAGTGTTTCTGCAATCTTTTCAAATCTCCCCTCCTCTTTTTGTGAAGCATAGATCACATATCCAGCCAAATCATTGATTTTTGAATCATCCCATTTAAGGATGATCAACTTTGGAATATTTTGAGAGGCTGTAATGTTTTCAAGCAATGGAGGAGGAAACTTTGTCGTCGCCTTTGCCACTTCAGAATAACGCGATTTATCACCCTCAAAGCTCACTCCAGCGATACGATACTCATAAGTTGTGCCATCTAAAAGATTTCGATCATAGTATTCGACATTAAGACGATCCTTCACTTCAGCGATTTCACTCCATTGATTTTTGATCTTTTTTTCAATGACATATTTTTTGATGCTTGGATTTGCATGAACACTCCAAACAAGTTTTACAAGTCTTGGCTCATCACTACTTGCAAAAAGCGTATCCACAGGCTGAATAAAAGAAGTTTTGACTTTGAGAATTTTGCTTCTTTGAGAGATTCGATTGTTTTTACCCAAAATTGCAAAACTATATTGATAAACACTTTCGGGTTTCAAACCTCGATCATAAAAGTGTGTTGCCAAAGGATTGCGAATAATAGCAATACGCTCAAACTCCCCCTTGCCTTCTTTGCGATATACCACAAAGCCATCGATATTAGAATCGTTCACCCTCTTCCACTCAAACGCTACAGAACTCACATCAGGCAACACTTGAACAGAAGGAAGTGTTGAAAGGGATAAATCTAAATTGGGATTAAAAAATAAATTTGCACATCCACTAAAAACTATCCCCAAAACACTGAAGTATATGCCCTTGATCCACAACTTCATTGACGCTCTCCATGCCAAATTTTTCTTCTAAGAATCCTAACATATCTTTAAAAAGTGGAGCACAAATGCAATGCGTTTTTTGCGTGCGAGGATGAATAAAATACAAAAGATAAGCGTGCAACATCAAACGCACTCCGCAAGAATCCTTTTTTCCGTATATTAAATCACCAATTATGTGTCTTGAAAGCGTTTCTAAATGCAATCGAATCTGATGAGTTCTTCCTGTATGAAGTTTAGCTGCAATAAGCCCCATTTCTCCTTGTAAAAGAGAAACAAAAGATGTCTTTGAATAGCGTCCATCAGAAAGTTTTGCCATTTTAAGACGATTATTTGGATTGCGTCCCATATAACACTCTACTTCAATATCTTGCTTTAGTGGAAGATCTGTGATGGCTAGATAATATCTCCCCATTTGACGCGTTTTAAGTTGATTTGAAAGCGCAATATGTGCTTGATTATTTTTTGCAATCGCAATAGCTCCACTTGTAGGCTTATCAAGACGATGGATGATCCCATAGCGCTCTTCTCCGCTCAGTGTCGAAAGTACATAGCCTTTATTTTTAAGATAATCTACAAGTGTCGCTTCTTTGACACTTGGAGCATCATGAATGACAAGATGAGGAGGCTTATTAAGCACCAAAACATCCTCATCTTCAAACAAAACTTCTACTTCAAAATCAATCTGTGTTTTCTTACATTTTTCTTGTTCAAGTTTTTCTAAAGAAATACAATCATTTTCTTTGAGTAAAACTCCACCTTTGGTGCATATTTTGTCATTACAAAAAATCAATCCGTGTTTGATGGCTTGGGTGATTTGGTTTTTACTCACCCCAAGCTTATGTGCCAAAACAGAATCAAGTCTTGAGCTATTTTCAATATCTGAAGCGGTTATGATAAACTTCATTTTTCATCTTTAATCTAAATATAAAAGTCGAGGTTTGAGTTGTTTTCCAATCGCAGGATTCTAGCACATTTTGATTTTCTCATCCCATTGCTTATCCTGCCTATCATTGGGATCTCAATGTTTCTAATCTATGAACTTGGAAGCAATTTGATTTATAAGCAACTCATCTATGTCGGAGCTTCTCTTATCATCGCTTATATTATATTTTTCATTCCTTTTCGCAAACTTTCAAAAACAATTTATGGCTTTTATTGGCTTTCGATGTTTCTTCTCATTTTAGTCGAATTTGTTGGAACAAAAAAGCTAGGAGCACAACGCTGGATAGAAATCCCCTTTACCCCATTCTCAATCCAGCCAAGCGAGATTTTAAAAATCTCACTCATGCTTATGCTTGCTCTTGTCATTCGCCAAAATCCTCCACCCAAAGAAGGATATGATTGGCATGAATTTGGACGCATTAGCCTCCTAATCCTTGGTCCATTTCTCATCATCCTCCAACAGCCCGATCTTGGGACAGCTTTAACGATCTTATTTATGGGCTATGGGATGCTCTTCCTGATTGGAGTCAATAAAAAAATTTGGATCACTCTTTTTTGTATTTTTGCATTCTCTTCTCCGCTTATCTATGAGTATGGAATCCGTGACTATCAGAAAAAACGCATCCACGACTTTCTTTCTGAAAAACCTTCTCATCAAGTCACACAATCCATCATCGCTATCGGTGCAGGAGGTCTTAGAGGAAAGGTAAAAGATGAAGCGACACAATCTCAACTCAAATTTCTGCCTATCGCAACAAGCGATTTTATCTTTGCCTACTATATGGAGAGGTTTGGGTTTGTAGGAGGAATTTTGCTTATTGTGCTTTATTTATTTTTGATTTTTCATATTCTTTTTTATTCTCTTAGTGATAGCAGAGATTATTTTCTGCGCGTCATTTCTTCTTGTGTAGCAATTTTATTTTTTGTATACATGAGTGTCAATATCGCTATGACGATTGGGTTTGCCCCTGTTGTTGGGCTACCTCTTCCTCTCTTTAGCTATGGGGGGACAAGCTTTCTGACCTTTATTATTATGCTGGCGATCCTAGAAAATCTCCTTGCTTTTAGGTTTGATCTAAAGTATAATTCACCTTCTGCAAAGGGACCCTTAGCTCAGCTGGTCAGAGCACTCGGCTCATAACCGATTGGTCGCAGGTTCGAATCCTGCAGGGTCCACCACTTAAAATACCAAACCATACAAAAAAGTCCAAATACAAAACTCCAGTCTCTAGCGTAATCATCACTCAAAACCAATAAAACCTAGTGAACAAATTAAAACTATTAATTATTTTTAATTTTGTTTTCAAAGAATCTTCTACAAAAAAGACAAAGAAATTTCAAATCATCACTAAAAAATTATTTCCAATGGTACCTATAGATATGCGATAAATTCGGGGTTTTCTCCTTCTCCTATCACGACTCAAACAAACAATCTAATGCATATAAAGCTATCAAAAACAAAAAAATAATCTTTCATAAAGCATCTGTGATAAGATTATTAAACTTCTTAAATAAGAATTTTTATTTTTAGGATTAAGAGGTAGACACTAAACACTAAACACACATGTCAAACATCAGAATAGACACACTAATCTAAATGAGAAAAAGGAAAACAAATGAAAAACACAAAGACACGCTATTCTTATCGTTATTGTTCTTTAGTAGCAACTTCTCTTGCTTTGATACTTGGGGGAGGAACCTCACTTAGTGCCGGTAACATCGACACCGATGGGATGAGCAATACAATCTTTGAAAAAAATAACAATCGATATGGACTTTATGTCAAAGATTCTGCTTTGCCTAGACAGATAAATTTAACATCAGATTTAATTTTTTCTAGTCCAATTGCTTCTAATTCTAATATAGTTGGTCCTTATGCATTTTTTGGAATATTGATAAGAACAACATACCTCACACTTCAGCCTTCTAACACAACTCATGCGATTCTATTTGGCAATGGAACAGGACTTTTTGGGAATTCCAGAGCATTTGGAATCCATATCTCTAGAGCAACACTTAATCTGAACTCTGTTGCCTTAGTTTATGGGACAACCAAAAACCCCTCTAGTAGCACTTTTGATACTGGTCTATATGTTTATAACCCCGATAATCCCAATAATCATATTCACCTTTACTTTGGCAACAACTCCACAACAAACTTTGGAAATATTGGAGGAGATAGCTTTCAATTTGCTGAAGGCTTTAGCTTCAAATCCAAAACATTGTTTGAAGGAAAAGATGATGCATCGATTAATGTTGAACAAGTGCAAGCCAATAAGGCTACGGGGATTCTTATCAATGCTGATAGCCTAGATATGAAACTTGCCAACAGCCAAATAAGATTTGGTTCTATTCAATCTTCTTATGAAGATGGAGGTTTTGTCATCAACGGATCAGAAGACAAAACAAAAAAATCGAAGATTAATTTGGATAATTCTCAAGTTATCTTTAACAATATTACATCTAATGGGGATATCGCATATGGGTTTTATACCGCTGGGATGGCTCCAATAATTTTAGGGGACAACTCATCAAAAATTATTTTTGAAAATATTGAAAACACAGGTAATGGCAACCCCGATGAATTTGGCACAGTTAATGTAGGAGGTGCTACAGGTATCGTTGCTCAAAATTCAGCAACCTATTTCTTTGGAGATAAAAATCAAAATAAAGGTGGTGGAACGATAGAGTTTCGCAAGATCAAGGGTGCTCAATTTGCTCAAGGGATGAGCGACACTAGCTCTGATGGCAATCTTAATCTCAACGCTTATAAAACAAACTTCATCTTTGGTAATATTGAGGCCAAAAAATCTGCAGGGATCAAAGGATCGGCTATCAATAAAATCAATGCAGAGCAATCAAGCTTTGTTTTCAAAAAGATCCGATCTACCGCTGACTATGCTGTAGGACTAAGAAAAGCATCTATTGATGCTAAAGCTTCCTCATTTAGTTTTGAATCAATTTCATCTGACAACAAATCAGCCTATGGAATGGATGAGATAACTCTTCGCTTAAATGATCGCTCATCAGTCACATTTAACTCTATCGGTTCTGGAGACAAAGCTGCTGGTATGGTGAATAGCTCTATTTCTGGCGGAAATGTCACCTTCAATAAAATCTCTGGATCAAATCAGGCAATAGGGATTGATTTGAGCCAAGATGCAAAAGTTTCCAATGGCGCTCAAATCATCTTCAATAACATCGGACCCTCCAAAGTGACTTCCGGAATTTATTATGACGGGAGTAACAAAAAACAGCTTACGAGCGATAAAGGATGGGGAAGTATCGTTTTCAAAAAGATTCAGCCTAGCAGCGAAAAGAATACCGATCAAAATATCGATGTTTTAAAATTATCCAACAATAGTGCTTCACTAACAATCAAAAATGTCTCTATCGCTCATGGAAATCCTGCAAGCTTTGATAACATGCTTTATGGAATCTACAATGATGTCAATCGCTCACATTTCACGTTTGCAAACACGACTGCTACTTATGAAGGAGTAGAAGGGAAAGACATCGCAGGGAACATCATCAAAAGCACCACAAACTATTGGAATAATCTCAATCAAACGATCAAAGTCGCTCAAAACACTACAGGATATGGGATTTATAGCCTTGGAGGGACTTTGGATGGAACCATGAAACTAACCATCAATCTTGATGCAAAAGAAACTAGAAACAGAAAAGCAAGCAATACAAAAATGGTAGGGATCTACCTCAAAGAGGGGGATTTGACATTGGTCAGTCAATACAATCTTTCGCTCAAAAATGCAACCAATGCTATTGGGATTCTTATCACTCAAGGCAATCACACTGCAAATCTCAACTCATCATCTAGCACAATCAGCCTTGCTGGTGAGAATGTTTATGGCATCGTTTTAGAAGATGGGGCTAAGGCCAACATCAACAATGCAGGAACTACTATCGCAAGTTTTGTTGGCACTTCAAAAACTGTAGGAGTTTTGTTTAAAGGTAAGAGTGCTCTGAGTGGGACACTAGCATTTGCAAATTGGCAAAAGGGGAATTTCATAGAGGCAGAGAAAGATGGAGCACTCAATGGAAGTATTAAGATTTCAGCATATTCTAGCACCAATGAAAAACTCATCTCAACTGCAAAAGATGGTCTACTCACTCTAGAAGCTCAAGGTAGGATCGTGCTTGGTAGCGATTCGGGAGATAACAATACCTATGGTCTATATAGCAATCTAAATAATAATCCAGTCTATGGACTTGATAATGTCACATTTAATACACGCAAAGATTTTACAGGCAGCGATTCAAATCAAGTCTATGGAATTTATTCCAAACAATCTAGCACATTCCAACTCTCAGAAGGAAGCACTCTTACTTTCAATGTCCAAAAATATAAAACAGATTCTGGAGAATTATTTGAAGGAACTGCATTTGGAGGGGACAGCAACAAAGAAGCTAAGCTGATTTTGGGTAATAACTCATCTATAATCTTTAATGCCAATGGCGGGAAATTAGCTGAAATTACAAGCAATGAAAGTTCACATGTCCATCTTAATCTTGCAGGAAATAATCCAGAAAGATTCCAAAAAACAGCAAGTCTTGAACTTAGAAGCTTAGAGGTTTCCAAATTTGATCTCAAAGATAGCACAATCACCCTCTATGCCTCAAAAGATGCAATCATTGCAAGCACAGGATATACAGATGGAAAGGCATATACAAGTGAGGAGTATAGGTCAATACAAGGAGGAAGCGATCGTTTGATCATTAAGGGAAGCGATGGCGACAAACTTAACAACACTCTTGAGCTTCAAGTCGATCATATTGACAATGATCAAAGTCCAGCCTATGTTGTCTTAGCTCAAGTTACATCAGCCTCCAAAGATAAAGTTATCTTCAATAATCTTACAAGTGAGGGAAGCACAGACATCACTGTC